>CAYJLQ010000183.1:0-3397 GCA_964370725.1 uncultured Treponemataceae bacterium | reverse complement strand
AAAAACTTCAATTTTTGCATACACTTTTTGATGTAAAGGTATATCACTAAAAGAAACATCAGTACTTTGAGCTTCTGCAAAACTAAGCGTTTCAGATTCTATAATACTATTATCACTTGTTTTATGTATAGACACAATAACTAAGTGTGATTCAATAAAATCTACTCCACCGTCACCAGAGTCAGGAACAACAGCGCGGGAAGAAGAACTCTCCCCTCCATTGATATATTGAGCTAAATTAATATTAAATAAAACATCTGTTTTTTCGCCTACAGACCATAAAGAATCACAAGCAGTTAACATAATACTGCATGTAACTAATAGAAGTAAAAAAGCTTTTTTCATATACTGTACCTCTCGTTATACTATATACCTATTAGTATAACATAGATACTCGAATTTTTAAACTAAAAAAATCATAAAAAGTACAGAACATTAAACCAAGTCTATGCCATAATTTTTATTGGAGCGTAATAAATCTTTAAAATCTTCTGTTTTCATAGGCTTTTCAAAGAAGTAACCTTGTGCATAATCGCAGTTTAAGTTTTTTAGCCATTTCACTTGTTCCAGCGTTTCAACACCCTCGCTTACAACTTTCATATTTAGCTGTTTTGCCATTTTCACTACCGTATCAACAACAATAAAACCTCTTTCCTCTGTAATGTTATAATCTAAAAAGGCTTTGTCCAGTTTTATGGTATCGGCAACAATAGCATTTAACCTATTTAATGAAGATTCACCAGCACCAAAGTCATCTATTGATAAGTATAGCCCAAAGTCGCGCACTTGTTTCACTTTTTCTATAAGCACTTTTTGGTCTAATACCGTAGCGCTTTCAGTTATTTCAATTTCTAACTTCTGCGGTTCTACATTATATTTCTTTATAATATTAAAATATTCTATTGGAAACTTGTCATCAAATAAGGTTACTGTCGATACATTAACAGAAATAAGCGGAATAGAAAAATCATTTTCATTTTGCACAATAAACTTGCATACTTCTTCAAACACGTGTAAATCTAAGTTTACTACAAAGCCGTTAGATTCAAATATTCCAATAAACACATCAGGAGTACTAACCATAGTATTATCTATGTCAAACCATCGCACCAAAGCTTCTGCGCCTCCAATATGCAAGGAATCAAATGCAATTTTTGGCTGATAAAAAACTTTAAACTCATTGTTAAGTAATGCATCTTTCATCCTGTGAACTATGCTAGTTTTTAGTTGAATTTCTTTTTCAATCTCTTCGTTATACGTAATGTATGTTATGCTATATTTGCTTTTCCCCTTTAAATGAGCTGCAATTGCATGGTCTATTATAGTATCAATTGCCAATGCTGTATCGGCAATACCACATATTCCAACTGACAAGCTATGATTATACTTTTCACCCATTACCGATTTTATTGCAGCGCTGACAAGCTTTTCACAGATTACTTCTATACTATTTCCTTCGTTAACCTTATGAAAAACAACAAATTGGTCAGCAATAATTCTACTTATTAAAGCACTCGTTCCACTATAAGCTTCCCTAAGCGAATCTGCTACAGCGTTAATAACTAAATCTCCCTTAATTTTAC
Source organism: uncultured Treponemataceae bacterium (assembly GCA_964370725.1). GTDB lineage: Bacteria > Spirochaetota > Spirochaetia > Treponematales > Treponemataceae > CAYJFX01. The sequence goes on along the minus strand of CAYJLQ010000183.1, from coordinate 1,814 downwards.
TATACACAGCATTTATTGTACGAAAACTATCTATATCAAATACAAACACTTCATATTCATTGGGCTTTGCTGTTTGTAAAATTAGTTTAGCTTTTTCCGAAAAACTGTATAAAGAATCTAAACCTGTTAATGTATCATAGTTTATTACTTCCATTATCGCTTTTTTACGTTGATATTGATGGTAAAAAACAATTGTAAAAATAACTATCACAACACCAAGTAAAAATGTAACTAACAATCCAAAGTATTCTGTAATAAAACTAAGTGCTGAATACTCTGGTAAAAAACGTACCGACTGCATTGACACAATTTCATCAAGGCTTGTTTGTTCAATATGATCAAACATTATGTTAAATGCACCAATATATTCGGTAAGGTATTCAGACTTACTTGAAAAAAAGAGTCTTAAAGGAAGGGTTAAACCTGTACTTTGTATAATATGTTTTTCATCTCCAAGTACCGCTTGAGCAAATTCAACTCCATTTTCAGTTGCAAGCAAGCCATCTACATCATCAGAAATATATACATCAAAAAGAGTTTCAAATAACTCAAAAGACTTAAGAGTATTACTAGGGTAGCGCATTTCAACATCGTTGTAGTCTATGGTAATATAATTTAACATGCCAAGTGTACTTTCAAAATTTTCAGAAATAATGCGCTCAATATTACTTGTTTCTGTAAAAAGCATTAATGGTAGATTCAAAAATGATTCTGTTGGTGTATAGTGGCTCATTTCATGTTCACGATTGCCTGTTGCGGAAATAAGCATGTCAAAGTTTTCATGCAATTCACTTGGCATATTATGATTATAAGGAACATATTCAATAGTAAAGCCATACTTCTTTGCAAGCATGTTCATGACATCAACGCTTATTCCATCGGCTTCGCCATGTTCGTTTGTAAATTGAATAGGTTGATGGTGGTCAATATATCCACAAATTAAAGTTTTACTTCGTAAAAGATTCAATTCGCTTTGAGTTAGCGATCGCCTTGATAAGTTTTTTGTTCCATAATACTTAATTTGTAGTTCTTCTAAAAAGTTTCCATCTGCAGAAACAGATAAGCGTATTGCACTTGCTAGGTCTTCGGCTAGCTTTGTTTGATTTTTCCCTGTCATAAAAAACAAATCAAACACTTCCAAGTTTAGTACCATTTTTAATTCAGAAGCATTGTTATCTATTGTGGTAATAAGATAAAAATCAGCAGGAATATCTATATATGTGTTTAAATCGCCTCTTTTATATGATACAGAAATATTATTTTCTTCGCAGTACGCATTTAAATATGCTTCGTATGTATTTCCCTCATACGTTGCAACAGTTTTTCCATCAAGAGCTTTGGGATTATCATAATACACATCGTCGCCTTTTGTAGCTAAAATAAGCTGCGATGTTCCAAGTATTTTAGGAACATATGTATATTTTTCCCGTAATAATTCACTGTCAAAAGTTATTCCCAATAGATCGATGTCACCTTTTTCAAGTGCAATAAGTGCATCCCAATAATTATATTCATAAAATTCAAAGTCAAAATTTGAGTAGTGCTCGGCACGCACTAAGATATCATAGCCAAACCCCTTATTGTCAAACGAAGAAATATCATCAACAATTCCAAACGCTTTATCATACCCTACTCTAATGGTAGTTTTTGTGTTTTCAATTTCATACGCATTAAGACTTTGTAATAATACAAAAACCATGAGAAAAAAAATAACCTGTTTCGTACGTAAAAGTGTACTCATTTTTAAATCCTATTCGGAAACTTTTTTAATTCTACTTATATTTTAACACACATTAACCATTAGTCAATTGATT
>CAYJLQ010000182.1:0-3420 GCA_964370725.1 uncultured Treponemataceae bacterium | reverse complement strand
TGTCATTGTATCTAAGTCTACCCCAACCAAAATGAGAAGGGAGGTACCACCTAAAAGCATAGAAATACTTTGTGGCAATCCAAACAAATTCTGTACGATTGTAGGCAGAACAGCGATACCGGCAAGGTACAATGAACCCGGCAATACAAGCCTGTTCAATACACGTTGCAAGTACTTTTCAGTGTTGTCTGTTCTTATTCCGGGAATTGAGCCGCCATTTTCCCGAATATTTTTTGCCATTTCAATGGGGTTCAAGGTTACCTGAGTGTAGAAATATGCAAAAAATACGATAAGCAGAACTAACGCTATATTATATACCCACCCAGTTGGTGTGAGTATAGCAGCCAGTCTATTCAACCAGCGAACATCCGGACCTAATCCAGTTGCAATTTGCAATGGGAAAGTCAAAAATGATGAAGCAAAGATAACAGGAATAACACCTGATGGATTAAGCTTAAACGGAATATAAGTATTTTGCCCACCATACATTTTTCGTCCAACGACACGTTTAGCATAATGTATAGGAATTTTTCTCTGACCCTGTTGTTCATACACAACAAGACAGATAATTACGAAAAACATGATGGCAACAACTACTGTTGTAACGAGCATCTGTGCACCTTGATCTCTAACTAAACGATAGAGCTCATATACGGCTGCTGGTAAACGAGCAACAATACCTGCAAAAATGATCATTGAAATACCATTTCCTATACCGCGAGCGGTAATTTGTTCACCAAGCCAAATTGCAATCATTGTACCAGTGGTCATTGTTAGCATAAATAGCAAGGTAAACCCTAACTGACTTTGCATTACAACAGCGCCTGGTATCTGATCAGCATACACTGATGCAGCAAAACCTTGAACGAGTGCTACGAATACTGTAGCAATACGTGTCCAAGATTGTACCTTTCGTTGACCGCCTTCCTCTTGAGAAATACGCTTCAATGTAGGAAAAATAATAAGTGCCAAGTTCATAACAATTTGTGATGAAATGTACGGCATTACACCGAGCATAAACACAGAGAAGTTAGAAAATGCACCACCTGCGAAAAAGTCCATATAATCAACAAAAGCATTATTTTGCCCAGCTGATGAAAAGAACGCAGTTAATGCTTGCGGATTAATGCCCGGAATGGTAAGAATACTTCCTAGACGAAATACCGCTAATACACCAATAGTGAAAAGCAGTCTTTCGCGGAGTTCCTTTACCCTAAACATATTTACAATAGGATTGTTTGCCATCTTTTTTCCCTACTTCCTATTCACCAGAAACGGTAACCGTACCGCCGGCTTTTTCGATTTTTTCTTTAGCTGTTGCAGAGATTTTGTCAGCTTCAACAGTTAATTTTTTAGTTACATCACCGTTAGAAAGAATCTTTAGTAAAGGTTTTGCATTCTTATTAATCATGCCCTTTTCTGCAAGAGTCTTAACATTTACGGTTTCGCCGTCAGCATATTTAAGTTCAAGGTCACAAATGTTTAAAACAAGGTATTCTTTCTTAAAAGGAAAGTTAGAAAACCCTCTTTGTGCAATACGACGGAATAAAGGCATTTGTCCACCTTCAAAACCTACGTATACTTTCCCACCTGAGCGAGATTGTTGTCCCTTATTACCTCGACCTGCTGTTGTTCCTCTACCAGAAGAAGAACCACGACCTACGATTCTTTTTTTCTTGTTAGCACCTCTTGGTGCTGAGAGATTAAAATCAGACATTATTTTATCTCCTCAACTTTTACTAAGTGTGACACTGCTGCAACCATACCTAAAATAGCAGGAGTTGCATCATGTTCAACACAAGAGTTTATTTTTTTTAAGCCCAAAGATCTAACAGTTGCTCTCTTAGGAGGTTTTTGACCTATGGTGCTCTTAACTAAAGTTACTTTAATTTTTTTACTTGCAGCCATAATTAACCCCACATATCGTTTAGGGATTTACCCCTGTTCTTTGCAACTGCACCTGCGTTCATAACGTTTTTTGCAGCTTTAAAAGTTGCTCTAACAACGTTCACAGATGTATTTGATCCCAAAGACTTAGACATAACATCAGTAGCTCCGGCAGCTTCCATGATAGCACGAACAGCACCACCAGCAATAATTCCTGTACCACCACAAGCAGGCATTAAAAGTACTTTTGCACCTTTATAGTCAGCTTGAATTCTGTGAGGAATCGTACCGTTTTTCAAAGGCAATTGAATTAAATTTCTCTTAGCCTTATCAATACTTTTACGAATAGCTTCAGTTACATCGTTTGCTTTACCAAATCCATAGCCAACACGGCCTTTTTTATCGCCAACAATTGTTAAAGCAGAGAAAGAAAATCTTCGTCCACCTTTAACAACTTTTGCAGTTCGGTTTAACTTTACAAGTTTTTCAACAAACTCTTTAGGTTGGTCTCTATCAAAATTCTTTTTGCGATCCATAGATTCTCCTAAAATACGATGCCGGCTTTTCGAGTGCCGTCTGCAATGGCTTTAACTACACCGTGGTAGAGATAACCATTTCGGTCGAAAACTACAGAAGTAACTTTCTTTTCTTTAAGACGCTTACCCATTTCTTCACCAATTTTTTCTCCATTAGCCACAGTTGGCTTTAATGAAGCAAAATCTTTTTCTAAAGTAGAAATAGAAGCTAATGTCTTACCTTCATCGTCATTTATAACCTGTACAAATAAGTTACTATTACTTCGAGTAACTGTCATACGGGGTCTGTCGGCAGTACCGTGCAGACGTTTTCGGATGTGGATCTTTCTTTTAAGCCTTTTTCGTTGCTTATCATTAAGTTTTTTAATCATACTTTAACACCCTTATTTAACGCCGGACTTACCGACTTTTCGTTTAATAACTTCAGTTTCATAGCGAATACCTTTACCTTTGTAAGGTTCAGGTTTTCTTAACTTGCGAACTTGTGCAGCGAATTCGCCCACTTGTTGCTTATCAATACCAGAAATTGAAACTTTACCTTGATTATCAGAAGCTACTGTTAATCCTTCTGGGATACCTACAATAAAATCTGTAGAATAACCTAGATTCATAATTAACAAGTTGCCTTGAACTTCAGCTCTATAACCAACACCATTAATGATGAGGTTTTTTGAGAAACCTTCAGTTACACCGATAACCATGTTTTGTAAAAGACTGCGATATAAGCCATGTGCTGCACGTGCTGGTTTTGAATCATCAACACGTTTTACATTAGCTTCAGTTTCGCCAACTTCGATTGTTACATTAGGTGTAAAATCTTGAGTTAACTTTCCTTTAGTACCTTCTACTGTAATAACGTTGTTAGCAACAGTTATTTTAACACCTGCAGGAATAGCAACAGGAAGCTTACCAATTCTTGACATGTCTTCCTCCTACCATACTGTACAGATAAGCTCACCACCGATCATTTTTTCAGCAGCTTTTTTACCTGTAGTAA
>CAYJLQ010000181.1:0-3428 GCA_964370725.1 uncultured Treponemataceae bacterium | reverse complement strand
TTATTATTTGTCAAGTATTTTATCTGTGATTATTAAATATTTCTGTACTTTTTTAACTGCGTAATGCATCATAAAATAAAAAAAGACAGGGAACATACATATATTCGTTCCCTGTCATTACACTATTAAATATTTATATAATAATGTTAGTTATCAACTTATTTCATGTTTGCAACTGCAGCTTCCATGTCTGCAATAAATTGATCTATTTGTGTAGGATCTTGTGCAAATAAATCGAAGATAGGTCCAAACACGTTTTGACCTTGGCCATCAGGTAGCATACCGAAGAATACACCGTAGTTTCCGCCTTTTTGATTTGCTGCTACGAGTTCTTGGCTAAGTTGACCTGCTGGTTGTAGTGTAACTGATTTAAATGCCGGAATCATACCAGCTTTGTTCACCATGTAGTCATTTCCTTCTGGTGTAGATGCGATTGAATCTAAGAAAGCTAGTGTAGCTTCTAAGTTTTCGCTATCTTTGTTTACACAGTACCAGCTAGGAGCAAAAAGGAATAATCCTTCTGTGTCTTCATCAAGGAATGCATGTGGTGCATAGCCAATTTCAAAAGTAACACCTAGTTGAGCCATATTAGGATCTACCCAGTTACCTTGATGTAAGAATGCTGTTTTTCCTTGAGCAAAAGAACCAACTTGGTTATCATAGCTTCCGTTTACAAGAATGTTTTTATCTGCATACATATAGAGTAATTGTAGATATTTTGCATATTGTTCAAATCTGTCTTCATCAAGTTTTCCGTCAAGAGCCATTTCAATTACGCTTGTATCATCAAAATCTAAACCTGCTCCCCAGTATGTTGCTAAGCTGTGTTGTGCAGCTACCCACCACATACCACCTGATACAGATGCTGCCATTGATACAACTGCATCTAGTCCTAGCTCTGCTTTCATTGAATCAATTTTTTTAAATGCTGCTTCGTAAGCGGCTCTGTTTGTTAGTGAATCAGGATCTACTCCTGCTTTTTTTAGGATATCAGCATTGTAAGCAAGCCCATAACCTTCAATGGCTACAGGAAAACCGTATACTTTACCATCTTGCATAAATGCTAAGTCTGTGTCAGCTACCCAAGGTTCATCTGAAAGATCATACATATAGTCTTTCCAAATATCGTATCCACCTTGTCCTTCAATAACAAAGATGTCTGGCATTTCACCAGCTTGAGCTTTTGCTTTTAATGCTCCACCGTAGTCTCCACCACCACCAAGTGTTTCAATAGACACAGTTGTGCCAGTTTTTGCAGAATAGTCTGCCGCATACGCATCGAGTGCATCTTTAATTTCAACTTTCAATTGAAACATATCAACTGTGTTGTCGGCTTCTTGTCCCCCACCTGCAAAGGCTGTGAAAACTAACGAGAGTACAATGAGTACTGATAAGAGTTTTTTCATTTCTTTCCTCCGAAAATGTTAAGTGGTGTTTCGTAACACCTTTTTAAAGTATAACACAGAATTTTGAGAAGTCAAGAAAAAAAAATTGCATTTTTACACGATTTTTAGATTTTTTTTAGAATTTTATTGGAGTTTAGACAAAAAAACACAAAAGGCCTTCGGGCTAATGAGAAGAATAATATATATAAAACAATTAATGCTGTGATACGTTACAAAAGAAAAAGCGTTCTTTTACATTAGTAAAAAAACGCTTTTCTATCATTCATAACTAGTAATTAGTATCTAGTAACTTGTAATTATCGTTTAAGTCCAGCTGCTACTTGTAACATAGAATCACTTGTTTGGATAGCTTTTGAGTTAAACTCATAGGCTCTTTGAGCTACAATCATTTGTGTCATTTCGTTTACAATTGAAACATTTGACATTTCTAAGAATTTGTGTTGTAGTTCACCAAAACCATCAAACCCAGGTTGACCAGGAATTGCATCACCTGAGGCATTAGTTGCAACAAATAGATTTTGCCCATCTGCTTCTAAACCAGGTGAGTTTGGAAAACGATACAATTCTAATTGCCCAACAGGTAGTGGCTCATCGTTTCCTGATACTTTGACTGTTACCCTACCATCTTGGCTCACATTAAGTGAGTCGATAATAAAGTTATCGGGCATAATAATTTCAGGCATTACACGATGACCATTATTTGTTACCAGTTGACCTGTTGAATCAATTTTGAATGAGCCGTCTCTTGTATATGCATAACTTCCGTCATATTGTTGAACACGGAAAAAACCTTCACCGGTTACTGCAAGGTCGGTAATATTTCCTGTGTTTTGAAGGGAGCCTTGGTTAAACATTCTTTGTGTAGCACCTAGTTTTACACCACTACCCATTTGAATACCAACAGGTGTTACAGTGTCTTCTGTCGCTGGTGTTCCTGCAAGTTTAACATTTTGATAAATTAAGTCTTCAAATTCAGCTCTCTGTTGTTTATAACCTGTTGTGTTAACATTTGAAAGGTTATTTGAAATTGTATCTATTTGATGCTGCTGTCCGTTCATACCAGTTGCAGCTGTCCATAAGCTTCGTACCATTTAGTTCTCCTTATTATCTAACTCTTGCCACTGTTGTCCATAGGGTTGTCATAAAACTTTCTTGTGTTGTAATAGTTTTTTGATTAGCCTCGTAAGCCCTATTTACTTCTATCATTTGTATCATTTCATTTACTACATTTACGTTTGAAGTTTCTACATAACCTTGCATTGTTTGGGGTCTTTCCCCTCCTTCTGCAATATAGGCAGGTCCTGATACATTGGTATCAACATATAAAGAAGAACCTTGTTTTTTTAAGTAACGTTCATCATCAAATTTAACTATTTTCAAACGGTCAACTTCTTGCATAGAATCTTCAAAATAAATCATTCCATCTTCATTGACAATGTATTCAGTGTTTCCTACTTGTATCGGGCCGTTTTCACCCATTACCGGATACCCTTCTTTAGTTTCAAGGTAGCCTTCCTTACCTATCATAAAGTTACCGTTTCGAGTGTAGCGCTCCCCTTGAGGAGTATTAACAGCAAAAAAGCCTTCTGTAGAAAGCGCTATATCTGTTCTACTTGAAGTTTCTTTATATGAACCTTGTGAAAAGTCTGTAAAAAGCTCGTTTGTTTCAACTCCTAAGCCAACTTTTCCAATGATTGGTGCTGCATCTGCAGATCCAACTGATGTTTTGTACACACCATCTACGCCCATTCGTCGCACTAATAGCTCAGGAAAGTTTTTACTTACCGCTGTGTCTTTTTTATAGCCCGTTGTATCAACGTTGGCCAAGTTATTTGATATTGCATCAAGCCTATTTTGTTGAGCATTCATCCCGCTTGAGCCTATATACCAACCTCTAATCATACATACCCCCTAATTCCCACCATGGATTTTTGTATATATATATTATCGGCATAAAAAAAATGAGGTTTAGCAAATAATACGGGCTAAAATCTTTGAAAACACTCGACTATTCTGAATTTC
>CAYJLQ010000180.1:0-3443 GCA_964370725.1 uncultured Treponemataceae bacterium | reverse complement strand
AAACCGATGTTGAAATCCTTAACATTATGATAGAAGAAGATTAATAGAAGGCTGTACTCGACAACGAGTACAGCTTTTTTTATACGGTTATTTCAACAACGATCCCTGTTGTTCCTCCTTTTACATACCCTAAACGAGCAAGCTTTGATGAAAATTCGAGTTTTGTAGGGAAGGCTTTTCTCAAAAGCTCCGCTCCTGTTTTCCTAATGTAACCAGAAATTTCTTTTTTTGATTCTTGCTTTTCATCTTCGTGCAAATATAAAGCTATGGCATTTTTGTCATAATTATTAGTAAGGTCTGCTTGAACAATGCTCTTTGTTTTTGAAAAAGTCCTATTAGATAATGCTTCTTTTGCATGCAATGATTTTTCAACCCAGCGATAATGTGTAGACCCTACAATGCCAAGTGTTAGCTTTGTTCCTGGGTGTTCCTTGAGATAGCGAGCCATACAATTATCTAGTGATTCTGAGCCAGAAAGGATATTGAGCCTTCTTCGTGCTGATGTAAAAAAAGCTTCTGCTACGCCCCATTCAGAAAAAGGCTTTGAACACTTACCTTCATATATTGTTTGCAAATCTTTTTTTGAATCATCATCAAATCGGCCCCATACCCAACTGAACAACACTTCAACAGCAATTGGTTCTAATAGCTTAATAGTAGTAGTTGGGTATTGCATAAATATATGAGTGTTTTTATTAAATATTTCAGCTGCTAGCAGGCTGTCTCCATTTTCAATTGCTAAGAGCAATGGGGCAATATGAGAAAACCATGCAAATATTTTTGTTTTAGGGCGAATAGAACAGTTAAAAACTTCTACAAATGCTGTTGAAATAAGATTTTCTGGGAGGTATGTGTATTCATAAAGAGGGAAAGAGTTGTTTGCCTCAATAATAAACTGTGGTTTTTGTATAGGTCTATTTTCAGCTAGGCTTCTTTTTTGTAATAATGTTTTCCCTGCGAAAACAATTGAATCTCCTTGTTGAACAAAATTCCATGTAAATTCAGTTTTTGCATGGCTTTTTGCGCGAACAGAAAATAGAGAAGTAGTGTTAATTGACTGTGTCTTATTCATATATAAAGTATATCCTAGGCAGGGGGACTTATAATGTCCCTATTATAAAATGACCTTGATTTTCTTTTTTATTGCGTATACTATAGAAGGATGGATGCATTTCTTTTTTCGGTGAACGCTATATTGCCTATTCTTCTTCTTGCTGTACTTGGGTTTTTCTTAAAGTCAATTCGCTTTTTTTCTGCAGATTTTTTAAAAATAGCTAATGGCTTTGTATTTAAAGTATGTTTACCTGTATTGCTGTTTACAAACATATATAATATTGAAAGTCTACAAAACATTCCTTGGGATGTTGTTTTATATGCAGGTTTAATAACCTTTGTGTTATTTCTATGTGGACTATTGTATGTAACTATCTTTATTAAAGAGAGTATTCAAAAGGGAGTTGTTTTACAAGGCTTTTTTAGATCTAATTATATTGTTATTGGCCTTCCTCTTGCTTTTAGTATTGCAGGTGAAGAAGCTCAAATAGTAGCATCAATACTTGCAGCCTTTATGGTTCCCTTTTATAATATCTTAGCTGTTATTACGCTTACTATATTTCTTCCTTCTAAAGATAATAAAACTTCTAAACTTAAAAACTTTTTAGACTTAGTAAAAAAAATTATAACAAATCCTCTAATAATAGGAGCCCTTATTGGCCTTGCATGCCTTTTTATTCGGTCTTTTGTTGGCGACTGGCGCTTAAAAACATCCTCCTTTCAGTTTGTATTTAATGCTATAGAAAGTTTATCGGGTATGGCAACCCCTCTCGCTTTAGTTGTTCTTGGTGGAGAGTTTTCTTTTTCTGCTGTAAAGCGACTTTGGGTGCAAATTACCACCGTTGTTATTACTCGCTTAATAATTTTACCTGTAATTGCATTAGGATGTATCCCCTTTCTATTTCCTCATTTTGGTTCTGTTGAGTATGCCGCTTTGTTTGGCCTTTTCGCTGCCCCAACTGCAGTAAGTAGTGCTGTTATGGCACAAAGCATGGGAAACGATGGGGAACTTGCAAGACAGATTGTGGTGTGGACATCTGTCTTTTCAGCTCTTACTCTCTTTTTGTTTACGGCATTTTTTAGAGCCATAGGAATTTTCTAATACCCAAATTTGCGAATATTTTTTTTCAAGATTTTTGCATACATTTGGATGCCTAAGCGAATAAAAAATACGCTTAAAGGAAGGCATACAATTATGCTCATTACTGTTACAAAGATATAATACTGGAAAAAATGGTGGCTTGGTTCTTGCTTTAAGGACATAAAAAATCCTAAAAAGAATGGAAGTAAAATGCCTAGGCTTATTACCAGTGCAGACATAAATGAAGCTTTTAAGCGAGCACTTTTCCAGGAAGGGCTTTGTACAAAATCTCTGTAAAAAAGATAATTTCCAGCTAGTTGATGTTGTGGTTTTTTGTTGTTAAAAATCATATGTACCTCTTTCGTTTTGATATAATGAGTATATAATAGGTTGTGTGACATATAATGTCCCATATAAAATAATCTTAAAAAAAATATGTCTATTCTGTTCTTTTTATCACTTGACACAAGCGGCAATATAGGCGAAACTAAGTTATGCAAGGAATAATAATCAGCGGTTCAAACAATGTGTTTGAAGTTGAATGCGATGATGGCATAACGCGCCAGTGTTCTCTAAAAGGGAAAAAACTCAAAGAAGCAGGTAACTTCTATAATCCACTTTGTCCTGGTGATTACGTAGAAATTGAAAAAGATGTTCACTCAGAAAACGAAGGCCAAATTTTATCTTTGGTAGAAAGAAAAAACTACTTTGTTCGATACAATGTAAAAGGTCGTCTTCCTCAGCTTTTGGTTGCAAATGTAGACCTTTTGTTGTGTGTAACTACTCCAGATGAGCCACCATTTAGACCACGCTTCATAGACAGAGCTTTAGCCCAAGCAGAACAAGCAGGAATTACGCCTGTAATAATTTGCAATAAGTGTGATCTTGATAGCATACATAATGAAGATATAAAAAAACGGCTTGAAAACTGGGAAGCACTTGGGTATACAGTCTTGGGCGTTTCTGCAAAGACGCACGAAGGCTTTGAGCAATTGGCAGATCTTATGGAAGGTAAGCTTTGTGCCTTTGTTGGACAGTCGGGTGTGGGAAAGTCGAGCATAATAAACTCTCTTGATTCTTCTTTTGTATTGAGAGTCGGAGGATTATCAGAAAAGTATGGAAGGGGAACACACACAACCACAAAGGGAGTTCTTCTACACTTAGAAATAAATGAGTCGCTTACGGGTGGAAGGCATGGCGTAAAAACTACCGTTATTGATACTCCTGGGGTAAGACGATTTGTCTTGAATGATATTGAAGCTGATGATTTAGCCCTTTATTTTAGAGAAATGAAAGAACATGTTGGTCA
>CAYJLQ010000179.1:0-3454 GCA_964370725.1 uncultured Treponemataceae bacterium | reverse complement strand
GGTAAAGCCCATGAAAACTCTATAATTTATAAAGACTTTGTTATGGATTATGATGAAATAGAAGAGGCGGAAAAAGCCTTGGGCGAAATAGGCTTTGGGGGATAAGAATGATTGTAGCTGTTTTATACGGTGGAAAAAGTGGAGAGCATGAAGTTTCTCTTGTGTCTGCTTCCTCTGTGGTAAGAAATATTGATAAAAATAAACACACAATTGTACTAATAGGGATAACAAAAAATGGCCTTTGGTACATTCAAAATAATAGCGAACTTGACCGAATAACGAGCGATGTAAATGCTCGACTTGAAATAGTTGAAAATGATGAAAACCTTGTATCTCTTATTCCAGGTGGAGGAAGTAAGAAAGCTTTGCGCAGCAAAGGCGCTTCAATTGAAGTTGATGTAGTTCTTCCAATTTTGCATGGAACTTACGGCGAAGATGGCCTTTTGCAAGGCCTTTTAGAAATGTCAGAACTTCCATATTGTGGTTGTGGCGTTATGTCGAGCGCTGTTGCTATGGATAAAGAAAAGGCAAAGCAAGTATGGGCACAAGTAGGCTTGCCCGTTGTTCCTTATGTATGCATACGCTCGTCTCAAAACACCAATAAAGAACTAAATACGATTTTTAATGAGGCAGAAAAAGACTGGGGCTTTCCACTTTTTGTAAAACCTTGTTGTGCGGGAAGTTCAGTTGGCACGGCAAAGGCTAGCACTATGGAAGAATTAAAAATTGCAGTAGAAAAGGCTTTTATGTGGGATGAAAAAATTCTTATAGAGCCTTTTATTCCTGCTCGTGAAATTGAATGTTCAGTTACTGGAAACACAGCAGAATTATGTATGATTGATGGAAAAGAGAATGCGCGTTGCGTGCGGGGCTATGAGCTAGGTGAAATTGCACCAACGCATGAGTTTTACGATTACGAAGCAAAGTATACAGATCCTAATGGAGCGGCTTTAATAATTCCTGCCAAGCTTAATGTAGAACAAGAACGTAAAATAAAGGATTTAGCAATAAAAGCATATAAAGCACTTGATTGCTCTGGTCTTTCAAGAGTTGATTTTTTTATAGACAAAGAAAATAATGACATTTTTATAAATGAGTTAAACACATTACCTGGGTTTACTTCAATAAGCATGTTTCCAAAAATGTGTGAAGCAGGTGGTTTAGCATACAAAGATGTTATTGAACTAATTTTAGATCAAGGTGTAGAACGTTTTAAAAGTCGACAAGCATTAACAACTAGTTTGTAAGCGATGAACACAAAAATATTTTTAAGGCTTCGGGTCTTTATGAGGAAAATATATGGATACTGTTAAAACAAATAAAATGCCACATAGTTACGGTGAAAAGAAGCTCTTTTCATCGTTTTCTGATATTAAAGGTAAAAAAATTACTGTGATGGGGCTTGGGCTTCATGGTGGTGGTGAGGCTACGGTTCGCTTTTTTTTAAAGCATGGGGCTATTGTTACCGTAACCGATATGAAAACAGAAGATGATTTACGAACCTCTGTTGATTCTCTTTTAAATGATTCTACTATTGATAAAGCTAGATTGAATTTTGTTCTTGGTGAGCATCGTATAGAAGATTTTGAAAATGCCGATTGTGTAATAAAAAATCCAATTGTAAAATATGAGGGTAGTCCCTATCTTGCAGCCGCAAAGCATATTGAAAGTGATATATCAATTTTTTTACAGTTTACAAAGTCAAAGATTATTGCTGTAACAGGAAGTAAGGGGAAATCTTCTACCGTGAGCGCAATAAGCTATGGGCTTAATGAAGCAGGCATTAAAACCTTGCTTGGTGGAAATATCACGGTTAGTCCTTTAACATTTATTGATGAAACTCTTGGAAATAAACCTCCTCTAGTTGTGTTGGAACTTTCCAGTTGGCAATTGGCAGATTTACGAGGAAGAAAACTTCTTAAACCTATTATTTCAGTTATTACAAAAATAGTGCCAGACCACCAAAACTGGTATGGAAATATGGAATCCTACGTGGCTGATAAAAAGCTTATTTTTGCAGATCAAGATAACAAGGATGTGTTTTTATGTTCTTGCGATGAAGATGGCTGGGGTGATATTTTTGCTCAAGAAGCTAAAACAAATGTTATTCGTTACCCTGATGACATCCCGGATTCGCTTTTGTATGGCGATGGTGAAAATGACGGTTGGCTCGAAGATTTGAAAGTTCCTGGCGAACATAACAAAGAAAATATTCTTAATGCTGCTTGTGTAATGAGCTTAATTGGTGTGCAAGAGGATGATATTATTGATATCCTAAAAAAATATACGGGTATTGGTCATAGGCTAGAATATTTTCATTCTTGGAAAAAGGGAAAATGCGAATATACGTTTTATAATGATTCTGCTGCAACGGTTCCAGAATCTGTTGTTGCAGCAATTGACTCTTTTCCAGAGGGATTGCTTTTGATAACTGGTGGAACAGATAAAGAGCTCGATTTTTTGCCACTGGTAAATTCACTGAGAGAAGCAAAAAATGAAAACTTAAATGCACTTTATTTACTTGCAGGAACCGGAACGGATAAACTTCTTGCACTTTTAAAAGAGAAAAAAGTGTCGCTAGATTATTCAGGTCCGTATAATAGTTTGAATGAACTTTTGGGAGATGTTAAAACGTATTTAGAAAGTGAAAAGGTTAAAGAATCCTTTCCTATTGTGTTTTCTCCTGGAGCAACATCGTTTGGAATGTTTAAAAATGAGTTTGACAGGGGAAACAAGTTTAAGAATTGTGTGAAGGATATGTTTTAAGCCAAAAAAAAGCTTCTCTTATGCGAGAAGCTTTTTCATTTTAGTTAGCAAAAAGAAATTCTATGTTTTTAGTATAAAATGAAATACCAAATCCAAGATCTTTTACAAAACCTTTTTGACCTGAGTTAAATCGAACTTGACCCCATTTCATATTAGCGCCAATAGCATACCCTTGGGCAGTTCTGTTTCTTAATCCCATATCACTAAATGCAAAGCTTAGTCCTGTTTTGAAATCCAAAACTTGGGCAATTCCTATATCATTATTGCTATAGATACCTGTTTTGTTTTCAAAGTAGTAAGGATTAAACGAAAGAGTAACTGGATTAACATAAATTTGCATTAATTTGTTAGTAACAAAACTGTATCCAACTACTGGTGAAAGATGCATAGAAAAATTAAATATTGACTTTGTTGAAAGACCAGCAGTTAAAGCACCCTCTGCTCCAAGTGTAAGGCCTGAGCTTAGCATTGTGCCATACTCACCTTTTACACCTGCAGAAATAGTGTGTCCAGGCCCTCCCACTTCAGTTGGGATAAGCATTCCTAATAATCCTGACGATTTTGTTGAGTCATAATCATTAATGATAGAGAAATCATATTCTCCACCAAACCCATAATTTAGCATGGTTTGCGCATATAGCGAACTAACCATAAGCATTGCTAAAACAACTACAATTTTTTTCATACA
>CAYJLQ010000178.1:0-3515 GCA_964370725.1 uncultured Treponemataceae bacterium | reverse complement strand
GTTTTCAAACACAGATTGTTTTCCTGTAACAATTGCATCTCGAGTATAATAGTTTAGCCCAATAAAATCGTAATATCTGCCTTCACATAGCTGAACATCAGATACGGAAAATGGTAGCTTATTTACAGGCCACGCTGTTTTTCCAGTCATCATTGCCCTTGTTAATGCATCTTGAAATCCGTATTTCATAAATGCATTTGATGCTTGATGTAATGGATTCCATGTTTTTTTAGGATTAAACACTCTCATGTGGTTTGCAAAGCTTACATTTGTTTCGTTTTGGTTAAAGCCAGCTTGCAAACGTATGCGATGAATTTCTTTATAAGTGGCAATGTGACAGGCACATAGATTTGTATACACTTTAGATAGCGATTTAAAATCTGCCTTTTTACCAGGTGGCCAAGTTCCAAATATGTACCCATTTACTGCATACACATTAGGCTCATTAATTGTTATCCAATCGCCAACTAAATCGCATAGTTTTTCTACTGTATGGCGAACAAAGTCTAAAAATATTTCTGGTGAATCAATGTGGGCAAAGGCTCCCATTTTTTCAAACCAAGTTGGGTTAGTAAAATGATGCAATGTAACAAGTGGTTTTATCCCCTTATCTAACAATAGCTGTATTTCATTTCTATAATGATCAATTGCTTTTTGATTGAATTTACCGTGTTCAGGCTCAATGCGGCTCCACTCTAAACCTAGTCGGTAAACTTGAAGTCCCATTTTTGACATTAGTTCTGTATCTTGTTTTACTTTTTTATAATGATCTGCTGCTCTGAGAGGGCTAGTTCCGTCTGCAATGTTTCCTTCAATTTGTGCCCAGTCATACCAGCTATTGTTTTCGTCGCCACCTTCTATTTGAGTTGCTGCTGTAGCTGTTCCTAAAAGTAAATTTTGTTTTAGTTCAAATGACATAACGCCTCCAATAAATGTTATTGTGCCGATATATTCTACTTGTCAGTAGGAATGCTTTCCTTTTGTTGAATATACATTTCAAGAATATATGCACCTACTAAAAGTATTCCACGAATTACCATTGAAATATATTCATTAACGCCTATAAAAGTAATGCAATAAATAAGCGCAACATAAATTATTGTAACAATTATAGTAGCACTAAATTTTCCAAGTTTTCCTGAAAGTGAAAATCCAGCAATGAGGCATACTGCTAATGCATCACTTGTTAAACCAAAGCCAATTGCAGGCGTTGAAACACCATTACGTGCTGAAATCATAATTCCTGCAAGTGAAAAAAGTGCAAGTGCACAAGCATATATTGTTTGAAGATTCTTTTTTGAACTTCGTTTTTCAAGTGTCATTGTAGCATTGCGTAGTTCCAGTTTATTTGTTTTTAAGAAAAACCAAAGTCCTACTAAAATTACAATGCTAACTAATACCGTAAATGGAAGTGAGTATGTCGGCCCAGTTCCAATATATCCAACACCAAATTGTAAGTATTGGTTTGAAAAACCTGTAATTTGCATAGAACCTATTTCAGAAATGCTTACATACATGTATCCAAGGCCCATCATTATTGATGACAAGGCAAGTGTAAAGAACCATGAAGGAATCTTAAATTTATGTAAAAAAGTTCCATAAAACATTCCTATTGCATAAAAAAGAGAAATAACAAGTGGTATTATTATAAATGCAGGAAGTGTTGGTAAAAATGTAATAATTCTTCCAGCAATATCTGCTTTTTGAACAAATGACCCCGCTATAATTCCTGAAAAAGCTGCTACCGCTCCAGCAGATAAGTCAACTTGACCTGAGTAAAGGCATAATGCCATGCCGATGCTCATTAAAACTAGAGGTGCTGCATCGGATGCTATGTTTCGAAAATTTCTTACGGATACTAGTGTAGTATCAACTAAACAAAGTATAATTATTATTACCACAAGAAAAGAGGCAATAGAATATTGAGTAAAAAAATTTTTAAATGTAAGTGAAAAATCTCTTTTCATGGATACCTTCTCGTTCAAATTATCACCCTGTAGGCGTGAGCACATAGCATAGGTACATGCTATGCTTCTATTATTGCACTATTTTGAAACGTTTTCAAGTACTGTTTTGAAAATTTCTAATCCTTTTTTAAGTTCTTTTTCACTTATTACTAGTGGCGGTAGAAAACGCACAGTGTTTATACCCGCAGTGGAAATACAAAGCCCTTCGTTAAGGCATTCTTTTTGTACAATTCCAGCGTTTTGTTCTATGTCGAGGCCTATCATTAAGCCTTTCCCACGAATGTTTTTAACGCATGAAAGATTCCAGTTTGTAATTTCATTTCGAACCATTTCACCATTTTTTATTACTTGGTCTAAAAATGTTTTTGTATGTACTTCTTCTAAAACTGTAATAGCAGCAGCGCAAGCTAGTGGATTTCCGCCAAAGGTAGATTGATGATCTCCCGCTACAAAGGTATCACTAACAACACCTCTATACATGCATGCACCCATTGGAACGCCCCCTGCAATGCCTTTTGCAAGTGTTACAATTTCTGCATCTATTTTAAGATCATCACTTGCTAAAAAGCTACCTGTTCGTCCTATTCCTGTTTGCACTTCATCTGCAATAATAACAGCTCCAACAGCGCGGGCACATTTTGCGGCTTCTTTTGCCCACTCTTTTTCTACAAGATTTACGCCACCTTCGCCTTGTACGCACTCAATCATAAGTGCACATACGCTTTCATCAAAGGCAGTTTTTAGTGCGTCGAAATCATTTGCTTTTATTACTTTAAATCCGTCTACATATGGTGAAAAACAATCCGGGTGAAACTTGTCTTGGCCTGTTGCACTTAGCGTTGCCATTGTTCGCCCATGAAAAGAACTTTCCAATGTTATAATCGTTTTTTTCTTTTCACCGCCTGTTTGGTATCCGTGCTTTCTTGCAAGCTTAATGGCTGCTTCATTTGCTTCAGCTCCTGAATTGCAAAAATACACTTTGTCAAATTTTGTAGCTTGTAAAAGTTTTTCAGAGTATTCTAAGCCTTTGTCTGAATTATAATAATTTGAAATATGTACTTGATTTTGTACTTGTTCAATAATTGTTTTTGTAAGCTTGGGATGGTTGTGCCCTAAGCAGTTTACCCCAATGCCTGATACAAAGTCTATGTATTCTTTCCCGTTTATATCTTTTAGGGTTGAGCCATTACCTGATGCAAAAACTACATCGAAGCTTCCAAAATTGTTTGTTATATTACCTGCCATGTTATTTTACCTCTTTTTTACGTTCATCTCATAAACTTTGTTAAACGTAAAAATCTCCTTTTTTCTTTCAATTTTGCTTTGCCTTAATAGTCCGTTTAAGACTCATAAATTCTTTTTTATTATAAAAACGTTTTATTAGGGAAGACAAAACCCTTAATTGCGAAGCACGGTTTTTTCTTCCCTAAAACCCATCTTTTTCCGGCACGCTTTTTTACTTTTTCACACATTAAAACCCGCTCATTTTCTACAAAGCTTAGAAAAATTGGCAGAAATGGTCTGTCTCTAAGTTTAAGAGACCGGCGT
>CAYJLQ010000177.1:2114-3580 GCA_964370725.1 uncultured Treponemataceae bacterium | reverse complement strand
CGCGTAATTTCTTTTCCATGTCAAAACGGTATTTGCCGTAATCCAGTATTTTACATACAGGTGGGTTCGATGTTGGAGCTACCTCCACTAAATCAAGACCACGATCCTTTGCCATAGCCAAAGCTTCTGCCGTAGGAACGACACCATGTTGTTCACCCTCATCATCGATGAGTCTTACCTCTCGGATTCGAATTTGTTCATTAATTCGTAATCCTTTGTCTTTTTGATCCGCCAACTATTCTCCTTTTACTGTTTCCTCAAGCTCCCCGAATTAAGCGAGTTAAACAGCTTTTTTCAAAAACATGTTGGTAATTTTACCATAAATTACCCTATAATGTAAAGTACTTTACACAATTATTTCTTATAATTTGTGCTTTGAAAAGATAACTTCTTTCTTTTTTTTTACTTGTGTGTTATTATTTATTTATAGGTGTTATTATATGTTAAAAAAAGAATTAGAACAAGAGCTTGTTAAGTTATGTAATGATGGATATATCGAAAAAGAGCAGCTTCAAAACATACAAAATCATTATTTAGAGAATACTTTTACTAGTACAGTAAAGAGTAAATCCATACTCATATTTGGTTTGCTAGGTGTTGTTTTTGCAGGTGCGGGTGTTATTTCTCTATTTGCTTTTAACTGGACAGCTTTTTCTGTGCAAATGCAAACAATTATTTCTTTTATTCCTCTAATTGCTGTTCAAACTTTATTGTTTTTTAAGGTTCGCTCTAAGGCGTCTATCTTATGGGTTGAGCTGCTTTGTTTATGTGTTGGTATTGCACTTACTGCAGCCTTTGTATTAATTTATAATACGTATCAATTGGATTATCCACAAAATGTAGTCGCATTAATAATTTTAATTTTATTAACTCCCCTTGCATATTGTTTAAAATCTTATTATCTCGTTATTGGAATTTTTGCAAGTTTTTTATTTCACGCTCTTATATTAAATTCCCCTCTTTTTAATTATTCTATTCTTTCTTTAATAGTTTTTATACCTTTTTATATCTCAAAGAGAAAGAAAGCGCACAATGTAACTATTTTATCCTTTTTAATTTCAGCTTGGGTAATTTGCACGCCTGTTTTTTTAGAGTTAGAAAACAGTGAAATAATGATGCTATTTTTTGTATTTCTTTTTGCAGTAGCGCCCTTTGATAAACAAGTACGCTATGTTGCAAGAATAATTGTCTATTCTGCATTGCTTTTCTTTGCTTGTTTTTCAGAGCAGTTAGGTAGTTTTAGTTATTTAACTCTAAATATAAGCTTATGCTTTGCTATGGTTCTACCAATCCTTTTATACATTTATGCATACTGGAAAAGAAAATGCTTTGGTCTTACTAAACTAGATTTCTTTGCATTGAGTTTATTTCTTTTTATCATAACCTTGCAAATATGTTTATCAAATGTATTTAGTCTTCCAGATGCTATATTAATTGTTTTTGCAATAATGTACAAAGCACTAATT
>CAYJLQ010000177.1:0-2104 GCA_964370725.1 uncultured Treponemataceae bacterium | reverse complement strand
AGTGTTAAAAATAATACACGGATTAAAAAAATCCTTGCCTAGTCAAGTTACACGCTATTTATTTGCAATTTCAGTGTATATACTTGGAGAAGCTACTCAGTCAAATTTTAATTTAGTAACAAAGGGTATCTTTTTTATACTTATAGGTGTGGCATTTTTTGCTGCCAATTATATTTTATCAAAGAGGACACAAAATGAAGCATAAAATTTTACTTATAGTATTGCTATTGCAAACTCTCCTTGTTTTCTTAAGCGTTATATACCTAAATAACAGAATAAATAGCGGAAGCCATATTGTGGCAAAAATGCGAATAATTAATAGCTGGGACATTTCAGATTATAAACAGAGCTTGTTTATGCATTTTTGGGATGAAGAAGATATTCCTATGAGTGAAGCTACTCGCTCAGAGCTTGTCGATGTATATTATAAAAAGGCATATCTTATTTTTGATAATGTGCCAAACCTTGATGGATATAATGATATACTCTACTTATCGTTTGAAGAACCTCAGGAAAAAGAATTGTATATTGAAGTCTATGCAAGCGACATGTACAGAGAGGATGACGATAGGGGAGTTTTTAATGAGCTACAGCTAGAAATAGAGGGTAGTGTGGTTTATAAAACTACTGACGATTCAATTAGAGCGATAAAAAATGCGTATTCTGCTATCAATGTAGGAAATGGTAATGATCCTTTAGAGGTAGGCGCTTCTCTTATTGTTGATAAAAAAATTGTATATATTAATAATGTTATTGTAAATGGCGTAACGTATTAATACTAATCCCTCTTGCCGATTTTATAATTTTATGGTACTGTAATTCTATGATACTTTTTATGTTACTCGCATTTCCAATAATAATTGCGTATAGTTTATTAATGAAGAATTTCTATCCAGAAGCACAATACAAGGCAGTGCCTTTGCTTGCTGGTTTTTTTCTTGCAGTTGTATATAGCTTTTTTCAGTTATTTTTCTTTCCTGCGTATTATTTAATTCAATATAGCTTTTTATCAAATTTTGTGTATAACTTTTTCTACGATGTGTTTATACCGCTTGCGCTTTGTACACTCTTTCTTTTTGTGCTAGCAAAAAAATATAATAATAAGGCTTATGAATTATACTATCTTGCTTTAGGATTTTTTGCTGTATACGTACCTGCAAGAACGTTTAATATAACTATTACGTTCGGATCTTATGAACTCTTTTTTAAGCCTTTACTCCTTGTCGCAATGGTGTATATTTCTAAAAACATTATTATTGTGGCATATCGTTATAATGCTACTGTAAAAGAGCGCTTTTCCTCTAAACAACATGTAGCAATTAAAAGTGGAATTGCTTTTGCTTTTGTTCTGTGTTATATGCTTCCATCAGTAATTGAAACACTGTATATGCTTAGCGTTTCTTATATTATTCTAATTCCACTCATACTTTTGTATGTTGTAGGCTTTTCTTATGGAAGTATTATTGCTAATAAAAAATTGTTTATAACTAGCTAATCCCTAAAAGGGTAAAAAAAGGGGCTATCCAAAGAATGGATAGCCCTTTTTTAATCTCAGTTTAGAGATTAAAGACCGCCAGCAGAACCTAGTACATCTTTGTTTTTTTGAGAGTACATTTTCTTGAGTTCGTCACGTGCTGGACCTAAGTATTTTCTTGGGTCAAATTCAGCTGGGTTTGTTGCGAATTCTTTTCTGATAGCAGCAGTCATAGCTAAACGACCATCTGAGTCAATATTAATTTTACAAACAGCAGATTTTGCAGCTTGTCGAAGTTGTTCTTCAGGAATACCAACTGAGTCAGAAAGTTGTCCACCAAATTCTTCAATTTCTTTTACGTATTCAACTGGAACAGAAGATGCTCCGTGTAATACAATTGGGAATCCAGGAATCTTTTTTTCAATTTCAGCTAGAATGTCAAATGCTAGTGGAGGTGGGATTAAAACACCGTCTGCATTCTTTGTACATTGTTCTGGCTTAAATTTTTGGCGACCGTGGCTAGTACCAATAGAAATAGCTAGAGAGTCACAACCTGTTTTAGAAACAAAGTCTTCTACTTCTTCTGGTTGTGTGTATGTTGAGTGTTCTGCAACAACGTCATCTTCAACA
>CAYJLQ010000176.1:1383-3583 GCA_964370725.1 uncultured Treponemataceae bacterium | reverse complement strand
GTTCATAGGCATACCGCCTATTGAAAATGAGATGTCTTACTACTATATAGATATTGAACAATTTTGTCAAGTAGAATGTAAGTTTTTTATGCACTTTATAAGATTTTCATCTATCCAAAAACAAAAGTCAATCACAAACACTTTCTTAAAATTGTTCACCGCAACTCAAAATATTGAAAAAAAAATCGAAATTTTTCCATATATTCTCATTTTTTTTGTATCTTCTCTTTGTTTTAAGTGTTATAATTATACTAATATAAATATTTATTATATAAAAGGATGGAGCCCTCGTATGAATGAAGACCTTAAAAAATCGAACAATCAGTTAATACAAAGATCATTTTTCTTTGCGATACTAGCATTACTTGTACCAATAATTTTATTTTGGCTACAAGGAATAACCACTGGTGTTTATGGAAAGGAGTTTGAACAAGCAATACTCCTAAGTCCCATTTACATAGGATTCATTGTATCTTTTACTGCTATCTACATCTTTATGTTTTTCAAAACTACAAAAACGATCTCAATGCATGACGGCTCAGATGAATCGCTTAATTCAGCAAACAAGGCTGCAAAAGCAAATACTATGTGGGTATTGATGACTACAAACGTTTTTGGGTTTCTAAACTGGCTTACAATTTATATAATCAGTCAAAACAGCGGCCTAGAATTTCATAGTATACCTATACTACTTATGATTCTAGGTGACTACTTTGTATTTTCATACTTTTTTGGAATAGTGTATTTATTCTACTTTGACAAATGGGCTTCATCAATAATAACCCTAAAAAGAGAGTTTATCGCACTTGCCATGATCCCAAAAGGAATTATCACAGCTTTTATGTGTATGGCAGGTATCGCTTGCTTAATTTTAGCACCATTTTTCATCCCGCACGAGGGGATGACTGCAACAGAAATATTTTTTAGTTATAGTTTAGCTAATTCAATATTTGCACTGGTAATTGGTATTTCTAACTATGCTCTTTTTATAGGGCAGGTTTCTAGCCATATTAAAAAAGTGCAACTATTCACAGAAGGATTAGCAACATACGATTATACAGCAAGCAACTTTCCAGCAGACAGCCGTGACGAACTAGGCTTACTTGCTAATGATGTAAATGCTTTTTTTCAAGAAACAAAAAAACTTTTTACAGATTTCAGAGAAACAGCTTCTTCATCTGAAAACATAGCCGGAGAACTAGTAAACAATGTCAATGGAGCAGCAACTGCAATTGAACAAATTTCAAGGTCTATTAACTCTGTTAAGGATCAAATTGTTAATCAATCAGCTGGTGTTGAAGAAGCACATGCAACAGTTCTGCAAATTATGAACGGGATTAAGTCTCTTGATGACAATGTTGCTACTCAATCAGCGAGCGTCACTGAATCATCTGCTGCAGTAGAAGAAATGGTTGCAAATATTCGCTCAGTAACAGAAATACTGGACAAGAACGGAGCAACCGTTACTGAATTAGGAAAAGCATCAGAACAGGGGCTTCAGAAGGTACAAGAAGCAGTTGAAAACTCAGGAAAAATAATGGAAGAATCAACAGGCCTCTTTGAAGCCAGTACTGTTATTCAGAGCATTGCAAGCCAAACAAACCTTCTCGCAATGAATGCCGCTATTGAAGCCGCTCACGCTGGTGAAGTTGGAAAAGGCTTTGCCGTTGTTGCTGACGAAATTAGAAAACTTGCAGAAGACTCAAACACACAGGGTAAATCTATTACAGAGAGACTACACAGCCTACAAGCAATTATTAACACTGTTTTTGAAAGCACTCAAGAGGTACAAAAACAATTTGATATAATTTTTGAGTTATCAAACACCGTAAAAAATCAAGAAAATGTTATCATGCAAGCAATGCAAGAACAATCAACTGGTAGTGCAGAAGTATTAACTGCAGTACAACAGATTAACGATACTACTACAGCTGTAAGAGATAGCTCTAGCGAAATGATGCGCGGTGGACAAGAAATTGTAACTGAAATGACAATACTATCAGATGTTACTCGTACTATTAACGAGGCTATTAGCGAAGTTGAAATTGCAGCAAGGGATGTTGCTCAAGCTGCTACCAACGGAAAGGATATTGCTATTAAAAATGGCGACAGCGCAAAGCAAATGAGCACAGAATTAGAAAAATTCAAAATGTAAATAATCTTAAAAACGAAAAAGGATGCACAGCAAATTGCCTATGCA
>CAYJLQ010000176.1:0-1373 GCA_964370725.1 uncultured Treponemataceae bacterium | reverse complement strand
AACTTTTTTTTACCTTTTTTTTTACTAGTCATGATATAATGAAAAAGTAATCCTTAATACAACTAAGTGATGCACCAATGAACTAATTTTATTTTACTAAAAAGAGGCAAAGGATGAAGAAAAAACTAATTATGCCTACTCAGGCACAGGAAGACAAACAAAGTCTGCGAAAAGCAACCGTACTAGCTATTTTAGCTCTAATTGGCCCCCCGCTGTTGTTTTTAATTCAGGGGTATACAACAGAATTGTACGACCACCTATTTTTAACGCATATTTTTCTGCACCCCATATACCTAACATATGCAGCAGTATATATTTCAGGGTACATTTTTCTGTTTCAAAAGACAACTAGTAAAATCAGAAGATTTGATGGATCAGACAGCTCACTTAAATCTGTAAATCAGGCTGCAAAAAGAAATTCTATATATTGTTTAAGTCTTTCTGCCGCATATGGATTTTTCAGCTGGCTGATTTTTATAAAGCTTGCTCAAATGCAAAACATCGACATTAATAGCATAGCACTTTTAGTAATTTGTATTGGAGACTGCCTGTTACTTTCATACTTTTTTGGTATAAATTATTTACACCAATACGAAAAATGGGTTTCTACCGTTATTCCTCTAGACCCAAAAGGCATAACACTTCCATTGCTGTCAAAAGGCTTTGTAACAGCCTTAATGTGCATTCTTGGCGTTGTATGCGTACTTATAGCACCATTTTTCGTTGACCGCGAAAACATGACTTTTTTGGAAGAATTTGTACAATTCAGCTTAGTAAACTCATTGATAAGTTTAGGTTTTGGTATTGCGAGCTATATTCTTTTTAGCGCTCAAATTGTAAACCATGTAAAAAGAATGCAAGACTTTGCAAATGCACTAGCACAGTATGATTACACTGCAGACAACTTCCCTTCTCTCAGTCGAGATGAATTTGGTCTTTTATCTGTTGACTTAAATAAGTTTTTTCAAGAAACAAAGCATCTATTTTCAAACTTTAAGGGAACTGCTATTGAGTCTGAGGAAGTTGCAGGAGGCTTAACGCATAGTGTTACTGGAGCTGCGTCTGCAACTGAAGAAATGGCGCGTTCAATCAATTCTATTAAAGAACAAATTACTAACCAATCTACAGGGGTAGAACAAACTCATGCAACAGTTCTTGAAATTTTAGAAGGTTTAAAATCCCTAGATTCAAGTATTGAAACTCAAGCTGCGGGTGTTACAGAATCATCTGCAGCGGTTGAAGAAATGGTTGCTAATATTCGCTCAGTTACCGACATTCTTGACAAAAACGAAGAAACAGTTACAGAGCTGGAAAATGCATCTGAAATGGGACTTCAAAAAGTACAAGATGCTGTTGAAAATTCTGGAAAAGTA
>CAYJLQ010000175.1:0-3589 GCA_964370725.1 uncultured Treponemataceae bacterium | reverse complement strand
AAAAAGCAAAACGCTTAGTTGAGCATAAAAGAGATGTTGTAATTTTCTTAGATTCAATTACACGTTTAGCAAGAGCATATAACCAAACAGCACCTACTTCTGGAAAGGTTCTTTCTGGTGGTGTAGATTCAAATGCACTTCATAAGCCAAAACGTTTTTTTGGTGCAGCTAGAAATGTTGAAGAGGGGGGAAGCTTAACCATTATTTCAACAGCTCTCATTGAAACAGGAAGTAGAATGGATGAAGTTATCTTTGAAGAGTTCAAAGGAACAGGTAATATGGAAATTAACCTAGACCGTAAACTTGCAGATAGACGTATATTCCCTGCTATTAACATTAAGCGCTCAAGTACTCGTAAGGAAGAGCTTTTATTAAGTCCAGAAGAACTCCAAAAGGTTTGGGTGCTTAGAAAAGTAATAAATCCTATGGATGATGCAGAAATAATGGAGTTACTACTTGACAAAATGCGCAAAAGTAAGAATAATGAAGCATTCCTTCGTTCAATGAATACTGGGGATAGTTTTTAAGAAATTATGATTTTTGCGGCTATGGATTATGCTGGTGTGCTACATAGCAAGGCAAAGATTAAATATATAATATAGGAGATTTATTATGAGAGACGGGATTCACCCAAATTATGAAATGACAAAAATTACTTGCGTATGCGGTAATGTTATCGACACAAGATCAACATCAAAAAATCCTGAAGTTGAAATTTGCTCAGCATGTCACCCATTCTTCACTGGAAAGCAAAAATTGGTTGATACTGCAGGTCGTATTGAAAGATTCAACAAAAGATTTAACATTAAACCAACTGCAGCAGAATAAGAATATTATTCTATTTGTAAAAGCGAAGAAGCCTTTGTTTCTTCGCTTTTTTATTCTCTAAATGGTAAAACGCTTTCAATATTTGTAAAGCCACCGAGTATTGCGATAAGCCTATCTACTCCCATTGCAACACCTGAGCATTCGGGAAAGTTTTGAAATGTTTTCCAATAGTTACTATCTGTAGCGTGCGGAACTTGCGCTGTTTTCTCTTTTAATGCCCCTTCTATTTCAAAGTATTCTTTTACTTTTTCAGGATTAGTTTCTTCTGTGTAGCAGTTTGCAAGTTCTATGCCGTTAACATACAGTTCCCATCTTTCTTTCCAAATGGGAGCTTTATCTTTAGCCAGACATGGAACAAATGAAGGGTAATCGGTTAAAAATATTGGTTTTTTATCCACTAAATTCGGTTCTACATTGTTTACTAAGATAAGTTCGTACAAGTCGTCCATTTTCCAATTAAGAAAGTGATTTTTGTTTGGATCTTCCAAGCCTAGTCGTAATGCTTGTTTAGCAATGTCGCTACTAGTCTTGCATGTTGATAGCCTAAATCCTGCGTGTTTTTCAAATGCTTCATCCATAGTGAGCCTGATAAATGGAGGCCTTAAATGTTCCCATGGGTCGTTTTCAATGCTTATAGGTGCTGGAGGAAGTAAGTTAGTAAAAAGTTCTTCAGTTATACTCATTGAATCGTTATAGTTTGCATTCATTGTGTAATATTCGAGCATTGTAAATTCTGGGTTATGGATGCGACCGGTGCTTTCGGTGTTTCTATAACATTTTGATACTTGGAAAACGTCTATGGAATGCTGAGAAAGAATTTTCTTTATGTATATTTCAGGTGATGGTACAAGATAAAGGTTTATTTTTTCATTTTTTGATGAATTGCTTGGCGGAATATATTCAGTTTTAAATACTTCAAGACAGGTTTCTGGAATGAGTGTGGGGGATAGGGCAGGAGTGTCTAGTTCGAGGTAATTTTTGTTGTCAAAAAAAGCACGTATTTTTTTTATAATGTTTGAGCGAAATTGCAGTGTTTCTAAATCCATTTGTAGTGTTCATGGCTTGCAGCCATTAATCCTTTTTTTGTGATTACATTTTAATGGAAATATAAGTTCTTTATACTTTACTTATAGTTCAAAACTATCGTTTTAGTGATCTACTTTTTTACGCAAAAAAGTAGCAAAAAACCGCTGGGGCGTTGCGATTCGCCCCAGACCCCTAACGCTTTTTACACTAACAGTAATAAAAATTGAAACATTTTCCACTAATTTGTCTCACTTACTGTAACAAATTTAGTAGTATTTTTCTAGCCTTTTTGATACAATTATATATGTCTCAATCAAAACTTTTTAGTATTATTGACAAAGCGGTTACTGATTATAACTTTATAGAAGATGGTGATAGAATCCTCGTTGGTGCTTCTGGTGGGAAAGATTCAACGTCTCTTATTCAATATTTTGCAATGAGAAAACAACATAGAAAAGAAAACTTTGAATTTTGTGCTTTGCACGTAGAAAGTGGGGTTGGTTCCTCTATTAGTCCTAAACTTGTTGACCTTTTTAGAACTTGGGGTGTAGAGCCTGTTATTATAAATGCAGATGTTTTAGAGCGCTTAAAGCCAGGTCGCAAAATGAACTGTTGGTGGTGTTCTACACAACGAAGAACAGAGTTAAATAATTATGCAATGGAACATGGTTACAATAAGGTGGCATTAGGGCATCACTTAGATGATGTGCTTGAAACACTTTTGATGAATGCCCTTAACAAAGGCGAGCTTTCTACAATGCCACCGAGATTAAAGTATGATAAATATCCTATTACAATTATTAGGCCTCTTTGCCTAGCCGATGAAAAAACAATTATTCAACATTCTGATGAACAAGGTTATATTAATTCTACTTGCACTTGCACATATCAAGATAATTCTGGAAGAAAAGAAATGCGCAAGCGCTTAGCAGCATTAACCGATGGAGACTTTACATTAAAACGACGCTTATTCGATTCATTAAAGAATATAAAGTGTGAATATTTACCGTAAAATTTAATTTTTTTTTGTAAAAGTGTAAAATTTTTGAAACGGAATGCAATAATATATATAGAACCAAATAAGGAGGTTTCTATATGAATATTGATTTACCCGACTTTATTTTTAAACTTCAAGAAGGACAAGAAATTTTTTCTCCAAAAGTGGATTTTGCATTTAAAAAGCTATTTGGTACAGAAGAAAATAAAAATCTTCTTGTGGACTTTCTTCAATCTGTACTCGATATTCCTAATGACGAATATGATGAAGTTGAGTTTAAAAATACGACACTGTTAAAAGACTATGATAAAGACAAGTATGGAATTTTGGACGTTCTTATAAAAACAAAACATGATACAATCATACATGTTGAGATTCAAGTTGGCGATGTGACGTATTTTAGAGAAAGAGCTTTGTATTATTTGTCTAGACTTGTAACAAGTCAAATGGAAACAGGAAAATATTATAGTACAATTTCAAAAACAATCTCTATTCTAGTCTTGAATTATGAGCTTATACATGATAGTATGGAGTATAAAAATGTGTATCATTTTTATGACTCAAACACAGGATCGTTGTTTTCTGATAAGCTAGAAATAGTTACATTGGAATTACCAAAAGTAACAAATACTGTAACAGGCGATGCAAAACAACAAAGATTGCTTAGTTGGTTACACTTTCTAAAGGTAGAGAAAAAAATGGAAGCTATAGATGTTGTTGAAAAATATCCTCACTTGC
>CAYJLQ010000174.1:0-3596 GCA_964370725.1 uncultured Treponemataceae bacterium | reverse complement strand
AAATGTATGTTGTCAAATATGAAGTCTAAAATTGTTGTCTTTGGAATAAAATCATTTGAATTGTTTCTAAGAATGCCGCTATATACATTATCGCTTACATTATCTAGCATTACATTAAAAACTCTAACATATTTATCTGCAATTTCATTTGAAATATAAAATTGCATGGGGATTTCTAAGTCGGTATGAATTGTAATTCTATCAGTATCATCAAGATATAATTCTGCATATGAAGTTGAACTTTCGGTTGATATAAGTACATCAATATCTTTTCTAACAAAGGCTTCAAGCAATTCATGCCAATCTGTATAAAAGATAATTTCATTAGTTGGAAAGTTATTTAAGAATTGTTCATAATCTACGGCATGATATTGTAGCATACCAATTTTTGCGGTTCTTTCTATTAGATCTCGTGATGATAAGCTACTATCGTATATATCTTTATGTACTTGAGCATACATTGGTATAGAATAATATGACTCGGTTGCTTTATAGTATTGTAAGTCGTGTTTCCCATCACCATATAAGGTAACAAGTATGTCATAATAGTTATGTTTCTCTTTTGAATCAGTTAAGCTGTAAGGATGATAATTAACTTCAAAGCCGTATCGTTTTGCAAACATGTTTAGGGTTTCTACCATTGCTCCAGAGGGGACTCCGTCTTCATTCATAAAAGAAATAGGAGCATAGTCTGCGATATAACCAACTTCTAAGGGGCGTTGTCGTAATGTTTGTATTTCACTAGCACTTAATGAACGGTGGTTTAACTCTATATTCTTTGCAAGATACTTTTCTTCTAGTTCAAGAAAAAAATTACCTTCAGTAGCTACAACATCATAAAATATTGTATCAAGCTTTCTCAATAGTTCTTCATTTTCATAGCTAGCTGTTAGGTAAATATTATAGACACCCAAGTTTAATACATTATTTTTGTCTACGGCTCTTTCGTGTTGTGAATATGTTATATAAT
This sequence comes from uncultured Treponemataceae bacterium, assembly GCA_964370725.1. Lineage (GTDB taxonomy): Bacteria > Spirochaetota > Spirochaetia > Treponematales > Treponemataceae > CAYJFX01. Next base: position 2,626 of record CAYJLQ010000174.1, on the reverse strand, counting down.
AGTCCGTATCTAATTCCATGTAATTTTCAACGGTTCCATATACATATTCTACGGAGATATTGTAGAACTTACAAAAGCGTTCAAGATATGTCTGTGCAAAATTATCAGGATATGTAGCAACTGTTTTTCCATCAATAGCTTGCGCATCATTATAATATATACCCTCTTTGTTTGTAGCTAATGATGCAGATGTTTTACTGTAACTTAAATTTGAAAAAAGGACTTCCTCTTCTCTGCTTGGTGTTTTAATGCTAAATCCAGAAATATCAACAATACCTTCTTTTACCGCATCTATCAAGCTTCCCTCTATTGGAATAAATTCAAAGCGCAAGTTACTAACTTCTTCAATTTTTTTGAAAATATCATACCCATAACCTTTGTTATTAAAGCTATTAATATCTGATACCATTGTCCTAATGCTTTCAGAGTAGCCAATAGTTATGACTTCTGTTTCTTCTGCAGATAAAATATTAACTGAAAAAATTAAAACTAAAAAAATATTTGTAATTAGAGATAGTATTTTTTTATTCATCTTAGAGCTCCTACTTGGTGCTACAAAAAATTGTTTAATAGTACTTTCTTACTTAATGTATTATTCAACACAATACATTTAAATTATATCTCTTTCTTAAATGAATTTCAAGTATAAAGACCTGAAAACATGCATTATAATACAAATTGTAGAGCTAATATGATTGCAATTACAACACCTACAACTGCTTCTCCGCCTAATAATCCAGCAGCAATAATTGTTCCTTTGCCTTTTTTTTCGAAGCTTGAGAAATATCTATCAATCACAAATCGAATTAATGCACCTATTACAGCAGTAAAAGATAGATAAAAAGGAAGATATACTCCTAAACCTAAGGTCATTACTGGGTAAAAACCTATAATGTAGAGAATGACAGCAATTGCAATACCAATACAAAATACTCCAGTATTTTGTATACCTCCAGCCATGGCTGCTACTGCTGATGCTTGAGCTGCAGGAAAAAGTTCAGGATTTCCAAAGGCTTCGCTACCGTAGGCTGTTACAATTGCCAATATAACTATGGCAGAAATAATAGCACCTACAATACCACCAATCAGTTCAGCAGTCCATTGAGCTTTTGGGTTTGTTTTTAATAAATGGCCTGCCTTAAAGTCGTTCATCACATCTCCAACTAAACCGCAAGCTGTTGCAACAATAGCAGCAATGAAAATTCCTGAAATTTCAGTAGTCGATGGTGAAACTAGACGAGCTATTAGAAGAACTACTATACCAAATACTTCCATTGGGTTTATTGCTGACATTCCTACTGTTTGGCATGACATTGCAGTAACAAGCCACACGCCCAAAATAGTTATTATTGATGCAATAACAGGTATATCAAGAAGCAGGACAAATAGGAAAGTTATAAAAACAAGAACAAAAGGTACCCATCGTAAGCTAACAATGGAATCATTTGTTTCAAAACTCTTCTTTGTAAAATTCATAGAAGATATCATCGATTTAAAATTTGGCAAAATATTTTTAATAAAAATACCTACACCAGTTCCAACCATTAAACCAAGCCCTAAACCACTTTTAATATTTGCAGCTTCCTGTGCATCAAAAAAAGAAAAGTGTTGACCTAATATTACTATACCTACATCCCCTACTAATGCACCTAAAAACCATACACCAATGAAAATAGGACCTACGAGATAACCTACAGAAATAAGCATAGGTGATAGCCATAGACCTCCAAGAGATCCAAAGCTCATCATATTCTTAAACCAAATAAGTGCTGGAATTTTCAAAAACCAGTCTCTCAGCATGGTAAACACAGCTGCAAATCCAAAAGATGCAAATAGAAGATAAGCTTTTTTTCCACCAGAGTCGCCAACTATGAGTGTTTCTGCTGCGGCCTGCCCCATTGCATAGGGTAATTCTGATTTTTCAATAAACTGTTTTCTCATTAAACTTGTAAAAATTAAGCCTAAAAGTGTACCGCTAATAATAATAATTAGTAAACTCAAAAAAGAAATATCTTCATTTGGATAAAGCATATAAATTGCAGGAATAGTAAATGCAACCCCTCCTGCAACCATTGAACCAGCGGACATAGCTGTGTGAGTTACATTTATTTCATTTATATTAGTTCGACCTAAGGCTTTCAAAACGAACATTGATAGAAGTGCAACAAACATAATGGGAAATGGCAAAGATGATGCCTTTAATGCAACAAAAAGTGATGCACAAGTGACAATTATTGAACCTAAAATACCAATTATTATAGAACGAGCACTAAGTTGCTCCCCAAACGTTTTTGCATTGCGAACAGAATTGTAATCCATTAAAACCTCTTATATGACGTTATTTTGCATAAAAATAGCAAATATGTCAATATATGCTAGAAAAATGTATAATATTATAAATAATGTAAATATTTATTCACGTTAGATTGACAATATTATTCATCTGTGTAATAATAAAGCCAACAAAAAAGTGTACTACCTTTCTACTTACACAATTGACATTTAGTATCTATTCGTGAAACTCTATTCAGAAATTACTGAATATAAATATAATCGGAGGGATTAAAATGAGAAACGCTCTCAAATCAATGCTTGCTATAGCCTTTATAGCAGTTGTAGGTTTTGC
>CAYJLQ010000173.1:0-3604 GCA_964370725.1 uncultured Treponemataceae bacterium | reverse complement strand
TTAAATGCGCCACCTTCTTGTGTTCTTGTAGTTGATGCATTAGCTATATTATTTGAAATAACATCTGTTCTAAGACGTTCAGCGCTCATTCCTGTAGCTGCTATATTTATACTTGAAAATAATCCCATAACTTTCTCCTATAATTATCGTAATACAACTTTCATTTGCGAAAATTGAAAATTTTGTAGTTGTGTTAATAGTTGATAGTTCATTTGAGTTTTAAGAACATTCATTGCTTCTTGCTCTGCATCAACATTATTACCGTTTGCTTTTACAGTTGAAAGATAATCGGTAACCCGTCTTGGTTCAACAGTTTTATAATCAATAAATGTATTGTTATTAATATGTCTTGGATCTGTTGTAGATAATGAAATAGTTTGGCTTGCTAATTCTTCTGATTCCAATGCTCGCTTTAGCTCGCTTTCAAAATTAACATCGCTTCGTTTGAAATTTGGCACTTCAGAGTTAGCCAAATTGTGAGCTGTTACTTCATAGCGTGTTGAACTAACATCTAATGCTCTGTGTAATAAGTCTACTGTTTTTGTAAAACCTGTCATATAAACTAGTCTCCCTTAGGGTAAACATATCTTGTTTTCCCATCCCTAAGTATATTTTCGGCTTTTTAAAAAATAAGTTTAGTATTTATATGTTTTTTTTAATTGTTTTCTTCTAATTCGTCGAGTTCTTCAAGTTCTTCTAACTCTTCAAGTTCTTCTGCATCTTCAAACTCTTCTAAGTCAGTATCTCCAACTACAAGAGCTCTATTTGGTATACTACTGATAGGAATAGCTGGGTAATCCTTTGCACTTGTTTCTAGTAGCTTTTCAGCATTTACACCCAAAAGATCTGCAAGATCATTTGCAAGATGCATTTGTTGTTCTTCAGCAGTTTTTAGCTTGTCAACTAGTTCAAATAAGTACACTGACTTTGAAAAACCCTTTAGTTTCATAAATGCAGCTCTTCTACACTCAAAAGAATTTCGCACAATTAGGAATGTTTCATAGCTAATTAAGATAGCTGTTCCACAGCTTTTATTGGCAGCTTCGATACGGGATGCAAGATTTACCTCTGGGCCCATTACAGTATAGTCAAGACGCTTTTCAGAACCAATATTTCCTAAGATAACCTTACCAGAACTAATCCCAATACGTGTAAACAGAGGCTCTTTTACTTTACCGCTAGATATCAGCTTTGAGTTCAGAATCTCTTCATATTTTTTCATTGTAAGAGCGGCTTCACAACACTTTTCAGCATGATTAGGAGGCGAGTTTGGCCCGCCAAAGAAGGCTAGAATACCATCCCCTACTAGTTTTGATACGGTTCCACCAAAGGCCTCTATAACCCCACTCATTTCACTAAAATATTCATTTAATACAGTTACTAAGTTATCTGGAGACATTGTTTCAGATAATGTGGTGAAATCTCTAAGATCTGTAAACATTATTGAAAGGTTTTCATAATCCCCACCTATTTTTAATACAGAAGGATCATGTTCAAATAAATCTACAATTGCAGATGGAACATAACTCGAAAATGCTTTTTGCAGTGAACTTCTTTGTTCTTTTGTTTTTGCTAATTCAAGAACTAAGCAAGCAGTGCTAAGAATACGTATAAATGGGGCTATGATACTTGTATCAACTTTTCCAAAATCATCTTCTGTTTTAGGATTTCCAAAAAAAACAAACCCAAATACTTCACCCCTTCTAAAGAATGGTACTGAAAGTGTGTGATTGGCATGTTCAAAAAAGTGTCTATCTCTTACATTATAACTACGCTCGTCGACAGATTCAACAAGATAAATTTCACTTGGATCTATATCTCTGTAATATTCTATACTCAATTTATCATTCGAGGTAACATTTGAAAAAGCTACATACGATACACTCATTGTATCTAAAATCCATTGTGCTGCTGCTTCATACAATGATTCCATCTTAGTTGAGGTAAGTAAATCTTCTTCTAACTGATTAAAATCAATAAAAGTACTTTTTTCAGCTTTAGGCTCTGAAAAAGTGTCTTCCGATGTATTTGTATCTAGTGATTCATTTTCTCTACTAGCATGAACAACAGCATCACTTAATACAAGTTCGATATTATTAGAATCCCTCTCTAAACTTTCATTTTTCTCAGTAAATTTCTTTTCTGCAATATAGCGCAAAAAACAAAAAAGAAAGCAAATAAAAATAAGAATGCCTGTTACAATATATACATAAGGCGAAATCGAGTGAACAAAAAATGAAAATTGCGTATTTATATATACATAGAGGTGAAGTAAAAATGCGATAAATAAAACTATTGAAATTTTCAAAAAGGTTCTAGAATCTCTCACAATCACATCCATCTTTGTTGCTATTTTTTTTCTCATTTGTATAAAACTTTTTAAGAGATACTATTTGCTCAGCTACACGCTCAGGTGCTGGACCGCCAGCAGTATTTTTATGCTCTACACAAGCTTTAATTTGCACATAATCATATACATCATCGGCAATTAAATCGGATAAGTTTTTATACTGGTCAATTGGCAAATCTTCAAGATTTAAACCTTTTTCTATACAAATTTTTACGGCTCCTGCTACAACTTCATGTGCAGTTCTAAAAGGCATTCCTTTTTTTACAAGGTAGTCAGCAAAATCAGTTGCATTTGCGTAACCACCAATACATGACTGAAACATTTTTTCGGTATTCCACTTCATAGAAGCAATCATTCTAGTAAATATTTCTAAACATGAGTATACCGTATCATATGCTGAAAAAAAGCTTTCTTTGTCCTCTTGTAAATCTCTATTATATGAAAGAGGTAAAGCTTTCATCATAGTTAATAATGCTACAAGATTGCCATATACTTTCCCTGTTCTCCCTCGAATAAGTTCGGCAAAATCAGGATTTTTCTTTTGAGGCATTATACTTGAACCTGTAGACCATTTATCAGAAAGATCAATAAACTTAAACTCTTCTGTTGCCCAAATAATAATTTCTTCACAAAATCTTGAAAGGTGTGTCATAATAAGAGAAAAAGCAGCAGACATTTCAATAAAATAATCCCTATCAGAAACAGTATCCATAGAGTTTTGAGTAACATCTGAAAATCCAAGACTTTTTGCAACCGCATGTCTATCCAATGAAAGACCGCTTCCAGCTAAAGCGCCTGCTCCCAAAGGAGAAAAATCAATGCGTTTTAATGAATCTTGTAGTCGCTCATAATCTCTTTTCAACATCCATGACCATGCACAAAGATGATGAGCTAGTGTAACAGGTTGTGCCCTTTGTAAATGAGTATAGCCTGGCATTATAGTTTTTGTATGTTGTGATGAAATATCGGTTAATGTTTCAATCAGTGTTAAAAGTCTAGCTTGCATACTCGGAATGGCATGACGCAGATAAAGTCTTTCATCCAATGCAATCTGGTCGTTACGACTTCTTCCTGCATGAACTTTTTTTCCAACTTCTCCTAAACGATCAGTTAAAACGCCCTCAATAAAAGAGTGTATGTCTTCTGCATTTGTATCAATTTCTAAACTACCACTTTTTAGCTCAGTAATAATATTTTTAAGTTCTGATACAATACTCTTAGCATCATCACTTGGAATAATTCCTGTATTGCCAA
>CAYJLQ010000172.1:0-3614 GCA_964370725.1 uncultured Treponemataceae bacterium | reverse complement strand
ATCCGCAGGAGTTGCGCGAGAATTACGCAGATTTTTACTGTTTACAGATGTGTGGGAGATTCTTCACGGGTGTAAATATGGGGCAAAAATCAGAATGACAATAGTTAGGTGAAGGCATGGGGTAAAATCAGAATAGCAGGTATGACCCTCAAAAAAAAGCTCGGAAGACTAAACATCTACCGAGCTTTCATTATGCATTATTACTTATTAATTATTAATTATTAATTACCTAATTACACTTGTATTTCTACAACTTGTGATTTTTTTTCTTCGTCGGAAGGTTTCCAATTGCGTCGTGCAAAAGAAATAAATGAACTTGCTATAAAGATTGTAGAATATACACCGGAGAGCATACCCACAATAAGTGCAAGCGCAAACTCTTTCATAGAGCCTTCTGTAAAGAAGTATAATGCAAATACAGCCAATAATGTTGTAATAGTTGTAATAATTGTTCTGCCTAAAATTTCAGTTTGAGAAATGTCTAAAACATCCTTAAACTTTTTAATTTTAAGTACAGTAATATTTTCACGAACTCTGTCTAAAACAACAACTGTGTCATTTATAGAATATCCAATAATGGTCATAATTGCCGCTATCATGGTTGCATTTAGTTCTAATCCAAACCATACGATAAAAGTTACAACAATTAAAGCATCATGGATAATAGCAAATACGGCACCAAGAGCAAAGTCCCATTTAAAACGGATTGTTGCATATAGCCAAATAAGTGCTAGTGTTCCAAGAACAAGCAATACTGATTGCCACACTAATGAACTTGAAAATTGTGCCCCAATGAAATCTGTTTTAAGTACAACAACATTGTTATCACCAAAAGTTGTAACAAGTGATGTCCAAATAGTTTCTTGAGTATTTTTGCTTACTTCAGGATCACTTCCATCATCTTCAACACGAATTTGAAATGTATTTTCAGATTCTTCTCCTACAGATTTAACTGCAACAGAACCCAAAGCTAAGAGAGAATTTCTCACTTCATCAATATCAATTAATGGAGCATTTTCTGAAGTATAAAGTTTAAATGGTGTAGAAGACAATACATTTGATGCAGCTGAGTTTGCAAACAAGCCAATACTTGATGAAGAGCCAGAACCAAGCACCTCTGCACTAATTCCGTCAATTCCATTTAAATATGAAACTACATCATTAACAGTTGGATAGTCAGCAAATAAAATTGTTTGTGTTTCATCTGCTGCACCTGTACCACTTACAATAATTGACATAGACACGTTATTATTATCAATTGAAATAGTTGCAGGCCCTACATACTTTACTTCAAAAGCTGCAGGTGCAATTTTTACTTCTTGAATTAGTCCAGCTTGGAAGTCTAAACCAAGGTTTAAACCACGAGTAAATAATCCAAAAAGACCAAAAGCAATTACAATAAGGCTTAATACAACAAAAGGTACAAAGCATTTACTAAAATGAATTATTTTTTTGTTCACTTTGAAAGCCTCCATCCAATATTTATTTTTTCACGTTTTAATGTTTGAGTTCCAAAATCAAAAATGAGTCTAGATACAAACAATGCAGTAAATACTGAAGAAACAACACCAATTGCAAGGCTTACTGCGAATCCCTGAATAGATCCTGTTCCCAATTGTGATAAAAATATTGCCGCTATAAATGTTGTAACGTTAGCATCCATAATTGCCCAAAAAGCATGTTGGAAACCAGATGTTACAGCTGCAGCTCTGCTTTTACCTAATTTAAGTTCATCTCGAATTCTTTCAAAAATAACTACATTGGCATCAACAGCCATACCGATTGTTAATATCATACCTGCAATACTTGAAAGTGTAATAGTTAAACCAAATGCAGATAAAATGCTAAACATCATAAATAGGTTTAATATTTGTGCTAAAACAGCATTTATACCAGCACCTGTGTACCAAACAAGCATAAAAATCATTACAAGTAAAAGACCAAAGAGAACGGCTTTAACACCTTGTTCTATAGCGAGGTCACCCAATGAGGCTCCAATAACTTGTTCACTTTCAATAATAAGTGGTACGTTTAACCATGCGCTTTGTAAAACTTTTTGAAGATTTTGAGCTTCTGTTAAACTAAAGCCAGAAATTGCTACATTTCCTCCAGGAATTGGATCGTCAATTGTAGCAACTGATTTTACTTTATTATCAGAAACAACTGCTAAACCACGGCCTCTGTTATTAGCTGTTAGTGTAGCAAAAATTGCAGCTCCGTCTGAATCAAGTGTAAGGTGAACTTCAGGCTTTCCTGAGCGTCCACTTCCAACATTTGCAGATACTATGTGCTTTCCATCAAGCGCTATGGTCTTTTCAATAACTACATAGCTAACTCTTTCGTCTAGCCCATACTCATCTTTTACATAATATCCGAGAACTTCTGTATTTGAAGGAATAATAGAAGGGTTTAATAGTTCTCCAGAAGCGGTAAAAGTATTTGTTGGGTTTTCATAGTAGTACTCATTAAAAGCAGAAGTAGCTTCTGAGTTTACAAGTCTAAAGTTTAATAAGCCTTTTCCAAGTACTATTGAATTAATAGTATCAGCTTCAGCAGCTCCAGGTATTTCAATATATATTCTATCTTCACCTTGACGACGAACGGTTGGATTAGTTAAACCAAATTGGTCAATTCGTCCAGTAAGTGTTTCAAGAACTTGATTCATAGCATCTTCTTTAAAAAGTGCGCTATTATCTGTTGCTACAGAGTCGCCTTGAGCTTCTAGTGCTGCATCAAGATCTGCGCGCGCAATTATACTCATCCCACCAGAAAGGTCAAGTCCAAGTTTAACGGCACTATTATATGTTGACTTTGCATCAAGAATTTCATCTCTATATTTGTCTTCTATAACAGATTTTACTTCTAATTCGCTTGAAAACGCTAGTAAAGTGTCTCTAACTGTCATAGGAGTAGGAACATCAACTTTTCTTGTTTTATATAAATCTTTTGCTTCTTTTTCTAAATAATCAAAAGTTTCAGGCAAAACTGCAGATGAGTCTGCTTTTTGTAAATCCATGAGCATATTTAAATCATGCGTAGCCATGGCATTTGAATAATCTTTTATCTTCTCAAGTGAACTAAGTGCTAGTGTTTGAAGACCTTTTGGGGTAGCTGTATACCATTTAACAGAAGGCATTAAAAACACAACACATAAAGCTAGTACCACAACAAGAAGAAGTAGTCGACTTCTTTTATTCATGTGTATAACTCCAAAATACAAAAATCGTCTGCCAAAATACTTTTGCGCAAACGATTTTCATTTGTGATGATTTTATTTTTTTATTTCTAAAGGATCACTTTCTTCAGATTTTTTTTCAGAAGCAGCAGGTGCTTCTTCTTTTGCTTTTTTTCCAGCAGCTTTTGCAGGTGCATTTTCATTTATAACAGTAGCAATTGCAGATCGACTAAACTCAATCTTTGCATTGTCGTCTACTTTTACAATAACAGATTGTTCTTTTGTAGAACTTACTACACCATGGATTCCTCCAATAGTTATAACTTTGTCGCCTTTTTTTAAAGCTTCAATCATTTTCTTTGTTTCTTTTTGTTTTTTACTTTGAGGTCGAATAATAAAAAAATAAAAAATAACAAAAATAAGTACAAATGGTAATATT
>CAYJLQ010000171.1:0-3621 GCA_964370725.1 uncultured Treponemataceae bacterium | reverse complement strand
TTACAACTGATCCATCAGAATTTGAAAATGTACTTGAAGCTATGCAAGCAAAAGGATTTGAGTCTGTATCAGCAAGCGTATCTATGGTTCCAGATACCTATTCTTCAGTTGATGAAGAAACAACTCGAAAAGTATTAAAACTTATCGATAAACTTGAAGAAGATGATGACGTACAAAACGTTTACTCTAACTTAGATATTCCAGAAGGTTTTGAAGCTGAATAATCAAAGCTCTTTTTCATCTATACCGGGAACAGTCAAGGCTGTTCCCTTGTCTTTTTCTGACACCTCTCGCAAAAAACCAATTAGGGTTCTTGGCATAGACCCAGGGCTTGCTAATACAGGGTGGGGGGTAGTTGACTTTTTAGACTCTCGCTACCGATTAATTGATTATGGTGTGATTGAAACTAAAAAGACGCAAAGTCATGGTGAGCGCTTACTTGAAATATATACAAGGATGAATTGTATAATTCAAGAATTTAAGCCCACTATTGCAGGTATGGAAACACTTTTCTTTTCAAAAAATGTAACTAGTGCAATGGGAGTTGCAGAATCGAGAGGAGTATTAATTCTTTGTTTAACACAAAATACTATCGATTTACTTGAGTTTACTCCTAATGACATAAAAAAATCTGTAACTGGTACTGCAAGCGCCGATAAGGCTCTGGTTCAAAAATATGTAACAATCCTTCTAGGTTTAAAAGAAGTACCAAAACCCGATCATGCAGCAGACGCAATAGCAGCTGCAATTACCCGAATACATACAAAAAATATTTAATTTTTTCTTATACTTTTTTGTGATATACCGATAATAAAGCATGAGTATATCAATGGCATTAAATTATCAGTTTTCAGACATCTTTGGAAGTGCTTCTTCAATGGGAAATAGAATCCCCTTATCATTATTAAATCCGGATGCAAAAATTGAGGAAAACGAAGAGTTTTTATCATCTCAAATTATTACCTATATTGGCAACAAGCGTTCCCTTTTGGATTTTATTGGTGAATCTTTAGAAGTGGTTCAAAAGAAAACAGGACAAGAAAAACTTCGAATTTTTGACGTTTTCTCTGGTTCAGGCATTGTTTCACGATATTTTAAGCAATATGCATCGTTTCTTGTAGCAAATGATCAAGAATCGTATACACGTGTAATTAATTCATGCTATCTATCAAATGCATCAGAGCGAGACATGGTGCAACTTCGCGGCTTGTTTTGTGATTTGAAAGAGCAATTAGAAATGGCTGACTATAAAAATGAGTGGGTAGAAGGCATAATTCGAAAGAACTATTCTCCTAAAGATGATAAAAATATTCAAGTAGGGGAAAGAGTATTTTATACAGCTCGAAATGCACACTATATTGATACTGCTAGAAAAATAATTGGAGAATACCCTCAAGAAGTTCAACCGTATTTTATTGCTCCTTTACTAGCTTTAGCTTCAGTTCATACAAATACTTCTGGAGTTTTCAAAGGCTTTTACAAGAATAAAGAAACGGGTATTGGACAATTTGGCGGCAAAAATCAAGATGCTCTTAGTCGCATTACTGCTGACATGGAAATACAATTCCCAGTATTTAGTAAATTTGAATGTGAAACTCTTGTACTCCAGGGAGATTCAAATAAAATAGTAGAAGATGTACGTGATGTAGATTTAGCATATATTGATCCTCCTTATAACCAACATCCTTATGGGTCAAACTATTTTATGTTAAATCTTATTGCTAACAATGAAATGCCTAAGCACATGAGCTCAGTTTCAGGTATAGACGCAGATTGGAACAGATCTTCTTATAATAAAGCTAGAGAGGCTTCAAGCACCTTGGAAGACCTTGTTCAAAAGGTAAAAGCAAAGTTTGTTCTAATTTCTTTTAACTCTGAAGGCTTTATGTCAATCGATGAAATGAAAGCAATGCTAAAAAAATATGGTAAAGTTACTATGAATGAATGTGAATATAATACGTTCAGAGCATCTAGAAATCTTCAAAATAGAAGCAAGCATGTAAAAGAATTGCTGTTTTTATTGGAGAAAAAATAAAATATCTCTGTATTTTTGTTTAACAGTTATTTTTTTGTTGCCAAGTATTTTTCACAAAATAATTTATCTGATTGCAATATATGGACTAATAACCATTGTGACAAAAAACTATACAATGATTTACCCTTTTCAATATCTGCATGTTGTATATCTTTCATTTGTGTTAAGACCTCTTTTGTAAACATGTTATGTTGAATAACATGTGTGTCTGTCCCAAAATAGTCTATTTCAGCGAAAAGCTCTTCTTCACATGTAAAATGGTATTCCGTATAGGCAACTAATTCTTTTAAAATCTCTTCTCTATGTTCAATATATCTATCTTCTTTGTCAGTAAGCACATCATAAAACTTTGACAGGATATCAACAAGTTTTTTATGTTGTTGATCAACAATTGTGAGTCCTGTGGTAAATTCTTTTGTCCATCTAAATTTTTTCAAATTTCATACCTCTTCTCTTCTTAAATAACACATCCGTTAATGATAAAAGTATACATTTTTGCAAAAAAAAATCAAGCAGATATAGGTCTTTTATTTTTTAACTTGTTGGCTATTAAACAAGCTGTTTGCCAAATTTTTTATTCACTTTGACTCTTTTTTTTATTTATGCTATAATTTTTAAACATTACTAAAGTATTGGAGAGAAATATATGATAAAAAGAAATGCTGGTTTAGAAAATATTGCTGCAGGATATTTATTTCCTGAAATTGCAAAAAGACGAAGGGAGTTTTCAGCAAAAAATCCTGATGCTAATATAATCAGTTTAGGAATTGGGAACACCACTGAGCCTATTACACCACACATAAAAAAAGCTATGATTGATTATGTAGAAGGCTTAGGTACAAGGGAAGGGTATTCTGGTTATGGAGACGAACAAGGAAACACAGCTCTACGTGAGAAAATTGCTAAGGTTTTTTACCCTGGAATGGTTGAAGTAGATGAAGTTTTTATTTCTGATGGAGCAAAATGCGATATTGGACGTATTCAAGCCTTATTTGGAAAAGATGTTAATGTAGCAGTTCAAGATCCAGCATATCCTGTGTATGTTGATGGCTCAGTCTTAATAGGTGCAGCGGGAGCAAAAGGCGAAGGTAAAGATGGATACGAAGGGATTGTATATATGCCTTGTACCGAAGAAAATGGTTTTTTCCCTGATTTATCTGTAGTAAAAGAAAACTCACTTATTTACTTTTGTTCACCAAATAACCCCACTGGTGCGAGCTCAACAAGAGAAGAGTTACAAAAATTAGTTAATTTCGCAAAAGAAAAAGGGTGTATTATTATTTATGATGCTGCATATTTTGCGTTTGTACGTGAAGATGGAATCCCTAAAACAATTTTTGAAATTGACGGAGCAAAAGATTGTGCAATTGAAATAAACTCATTCTCTAAACCTATTGGGTTTACAGGTGTGCGCTTAGGTTGGTCTGTAGTTCCAAAAAATCTAAAATATGCCGATGGTACACCGATTATTAATGATTGGAACCGAATTATGACTACAATCTTTAACGGTGCTTCTAATATTGCACAAGCTGGTGGTCTTGCTTCTCTTGATGATGAAGGCTTAAAAGAAATGAAAGGCTTAGTTG
>CAYJLQ010000170.1:1749-3637 GCA_964370725.1 uncultured Treponemataceae bacterium | reverse complement strand
CCTTTTCATTATAAATACTCCTACAGTGTTTTTTTTCTTTGCTCATCCTTGAGCATTACTTTTTTAATTTAACTGTTTTTTAATTGGGTATTCTAGTTCAATGAATTTACTATATTTTACTTTTTATGTCAAGTACTTTGTCCTACATTGTATTAAAGCACTTCAGTTAGCGAGTGTATAACAGGAAAATAGTCAGCAAAACCTGTTGACTCAATTGCAAGCTTCACTATATTTGATGGATTCATGATATACAACTTGTGTCCATACGTTTCGCCATCTTCATACCCTACTAACAAAGAACCTAAACCCGATGAAGAAATTGTTCTAACATGCGATAAATCAAGAATAAGTTCAGCATCTTTAATTGAAGACACTATCTTTGTTTGTAAATCTGTATAAGTATACGAGTTTAAATTTCCTTGAACCTCTAAAAGAATGTAATTAGCACCTGTCTTTTCTATTATTGTAAGTTGTTCCATTGTTTACTTTACCCCAAAATTTTTAATAGCAATATACTCACATCATCGGATATTCCCTTTGCGGTAAATGCCTGTAAGTCGTCATATAAAAATGAACAAATATTTTGAGCTGGAAAAAGTTTATTTTCCAGCAATAGATTTTCAATTCGTCGTTTGCCATACTCTTCCCCACGTAATGACAAAGATTCTGTTACACCATCACTACAAGTTAATACTATGTCTCCTGGGTTAAGCTGTATTTTTTTTACACTTAAAAGCTCGCTTACATCGCTAGCAAAACCTAGGATTTTCCCTTCGCCTTGTATTTCTATAACATTATTGTAAGATTTAGTATATAAAAATATTGAAGGTACTCCACAGTTAACATAATAGAGCATATTATTCTTATTATCATAAATCATAAACGTGCCTGCAAAAAAAGTACCTCTTGGCAAGTTATGTTTAATAAAGCCATTTAACTTGTTTATAAGTCCTAAAAAATCATTTGACTCGGCTAAAAATGTTCTGATAAAAGACTTTAGAATTATCATACACATGCTGGCATTTAAGCCTCGACCAGAAACATCGCCCACGACAAACATATGTCTTTCATCAGTTAGGCGAATTAGGTCAATAAAATCGCCACCGAGGTTACGAAGCGAACGAGATAAATAGCCCATATCAATTGTAGAGTTTTGTACTCTGTCAATATTTTTTGAAATGGATTCTGTAACTTGCCCAGAAAATTCAATTTCTCTGCTTATGATATTCATTAGAGTTTCTTTCATACTAATTTGTAAATAATAACCAAATACAAAAAAATCAGGATAAAAATAACGCATCAAAGCAACATCGTTTGAACTATAATCAATCGAACGATGTTTTTCAGAAAATGCTATTAAGCCTATTGTCTGCCTATCTCCATGAATAGTAATCATAGCTTTCGAGTTACAGTATGTTAATAGTGATAGTATTTCATCTTGCATATCTTTTAAGTTACTATCATCAATAAAACAAGTCGGTGTCAATACAGGAGTTTCAAGATCATGCAATTTTGAAAACAGAGGACATTTTACACTAATTCTTGGCGCATAGAAATCTCTAGATGAATATGCAACACGTAGCACATCTTCTTCTAAAATATAGAACTCTATAGCTGATGAATCAAAAACTTCCATTAAAATATGTTGAAAAGAATTTATTATTATTTCTTTGCCTTCTTCATAATTTATTGTTGCAAAAAAATTACCTAAAGCAACATCTGCGACATCCCTCAAATAGTTTTCTTTATTCTTTTTTCTAAAAGCAGCTTGCACAAAAAACAAGAATAAAACTATTATAGACCCTAAAAAAGCAAAAAAGACAAAGTGCAGTTGCATTGCCAAGAAGAATGTAACAAACGCAATTGCAACAATAAAGGCAAAAAACAT
>CAYJLQ010000170.1:0-1739 GCA_964370725.1 uncultured Treponemataceae bacterium | reverse complement strand
TCAAAGAAAAAAATGCGAATTGCAGCCACAGCTTTTCTTAAACTGATTACATGATTAATAAGCGATATCCTGTTAAGAACAAGAAGCACATAAAGCGTAACAAATGCAAATAAGAAATTTAGTGGATGCTTGGTAATTCCGCCAAACACCAAAAAAATATAAAAGCAAATAACGCTAATGTATAGTAAGATCATTAGTGCAAGCTTAAATCGTATAACATTATTGTTTGTAAAAAATGAGCGAATCAATAACACTAATATACTTATGGCTGCAGGAACAAAGGCGTAAGGAGTATATGCATAATGTCCTAAGTTAAAAAGACTCAAAAAACTAATTTCTTTGGGGAGAGTTTCACTTCCAACATTTTCATGGATTCCAAAGTCAATGTAAAAAAAGCAGTAATACAAAGTTAAGACTATACCAATAATAACTAAATACGAAACAAATGAATACTCTTTTTTTGCTTCATAGTTACAAGCATACTTAAAAAAAACAAGCAATGAATAATACACTGAAAATATATACAGTCTATCAAAAAAAGATGTGTTAATATTTAGTAGATTTAAGACAAACATTATTGAAACAATGCCTGCTTGCAATGCGCATACATTTATTATTGGCAAAAGTGTAAAAGTAGATGAGTCGCTTTGATTTTTTGCATACATTCTATAAAACCAATACAAGCTTATGAGAATACAAATGTTAATTAACGAGTATGCCATTATTTTTCTACCTTTATAGCTAATACAGTTATATCATCTTTAAACTGTGCATTGTTACCGTATGACAATGCCAGATTATGAATACCAGTTACGATACTTTGAGCATTGCTATTTGCTAAGCTCTTTATTTTAGTATTAAACACATTACTGCTTGCAAAGTCTACACCTTGTTCGTCTGTACATTCTCCCAAACCATCAGTTGCAAAAAATAGTACATCATTCCAAAATAAGGGTACGGAGATTACTTCAATTTCTCCTATATCTACTAGTCCAACGATACTACAATTTGATGGTATATGTTTTACTTTATAACCTGCTGGATTTTGTGTTAATACACAAGCATCAGCAACAGAAGCATTAATATACGACAAACGCATACTTTCTGTGTCAATCAGACCAACAAATAACACCGTGTACTTGTCTTCAAAATGCATAGCTTTTATCATTTTATCTATTGTTCTAACCAAATTTACTAAATCTGTTTTGTCAGCATATGTTTTAACTATATTAATTACAATTCCCATTATAAGTGCAGCACTAAACCCTTTTCCAGATACATCGCCTAATAATACAAGTGTTTTTGTTTTAGATATTTCTATAACTGTGTAGTAGTCACCAGAAACATTAATTAGAGGTTTAAAAAAGACTGCTATATCTAAATTAGCTACACTTGGAATCTTTTTTGGTAAAAATGATTTTTGAGTATCCGCAATCATAGACCACTCTTGAGAAAGTTCATCTATCCCAGTTAAGCTAGATATTGTATTAAAGCGCTTGTAGAACTTCTTTAGTTCTTCATATAAAATGTCAAAAATAATAGGAGCAAATATCCTTGTAGAATTACAAAAAACAAAAAGTCGAATCGTATCGAAGGAAATAAAAAAACCTCTTGAATTATCAGATTCAGATAGTAGCCCTAAATTGCTATCAAAAAAATGATATCCATCTGTAGTAAAACGAGCAAAATTCCTGCGTAACTCATCAAACACTTTTTCATCTTGGGTTATAATTGAAGGA
>CAYJLQ010000169.1:0-3640 GCA_964370725.1 uncultured Treponemataceae bacterium | reverse complement strand
ACAACAAAAACAATCAGACTTAGGTATTGTTATTTCTGCATATGAAGGAACAACAAACAATTGGGTAGGTGCATACCCTGACTTCAACCTCCAAGCATATCTTGATATGATGGATGACATTGTTTTCCGACCATACTCAAACAATACTGTTGTATGGAACAATATGTCTCATGAAAAACTCATTGATGTTTGGACAGGAACTCGCAGTGCAAAAGACGTTGCCGCAGAAATCCACACAGAAATGAATGAAATTCTTTCTCAAGAATAGAAACCTGTATTAAAAGCCTGTTCAAAAGAACAGGCTTTTACGCTCTATAACACAAGGGGGAACAATGCTAAAAACAATAAATTACGCAGCGAAACAAAAGCGTAGCGTTTTTTTATGGGGATGGGCATTTTTATTACCAACAATTATTGGTTTGCTTGTTTTAAATATCATACCTATTTTTCAAACTATTTGGCAAACATTTTTCAAAACTGGAGCTTTTGGAAAAGGAAACGTTTTTATTGGTTTAGATAACTACACAAAAATGTTTTCAGATCCTGACGTTTGGCAAGCTCTAATAAACACTTTTAAATATGCAATTATAGAAGTGCCTCTTTCAATTGCACTAGCTCTTATTGTAGCTGTTTTATTAAACAGACAAATTCATGCTCGCACTATTTATAGAACAATTTTCTTTTTACCTATGGTTGCAGCCCCTGCAGCAGTCGCAATGGTATGGAGATGGCTTTATAACTCAGAATTTGGTTTATTAAACCATTTACTAACATCAATCGGATTAAACCCGGTAACATGGCTATCTGACCCAAATGTTGCATTTATTTCAATTGCAATGGTAGGGGTATGGTCAGTTCTTGGATATAATATGGTTCTTTTTTTGGCAGGGCTTCAAGAAATTCCTCAAGATTTTTATGAAGCAGCAGAAATTGACGGCGCAAGCAAGATAAGTCAATTCTTTAATATTACCATTCCGCTACTTTCGCCTACAATGTTTTTTGTTACGGTGACAAGGATTATAGCATCATTACAAGTATTCGATTCTATATATATTATGATGGATAAAACAAACCCTGCATTACCAAAAACACAGTCACTTGTATTCCTCTTTTATAAGTATTCATTCCAAGAGTCAAATAGAGGTTATGGATCTACCGTTGTATTACTTTTATTGGTAGTAATTTTAATTATTACCGTTATCCAGTTGCGATTGCAAAAAAAATGGGCAAAAGGGAACTAAGGGGGACTTATGCAAAGAGAATATTTTAAAAAAACTATCGGCATTCATGTAGTCCTCATTGTTGGTGCTTTATTTATGGTTGTGCCATTCTTGTGGATGATTTTAACATCATTTAAAACAATTTCAGAATCTACACAAATTGATCCATTTTTAATTTTCCCAACTGTTTGGAAAACAGATGCTTTTATTTCAGTAATTAAGAGAATGGACTTTGTGCTTTTGTATTGGAACACACTGGTTCTCATTGTTCTTAGAATTATATGTGCTCTTGTCACAGCTTCTCTGGCTGGATATGCACTTGGAAGGTTAAACTTTTTGGGGAAGGGGTTAGCATTTGGATTGGTGTTATTTCAAATGATGATGCCAACACAAATATTTGTTATTCCGCAATATTTGATGGTAACATCAATGGGCTTAACTAATACAGCATTTGCACTGCTATTTCCTGGTCTTGTTACAGCCTTTGGAACATTCCTATTTAAGCAGGCATTTTCAACTCTGCCAAAAGACTTAGAGGAAGCCGCTCTTTTAGATGGCTGTAACATTGGACAAACATTCTTGCTTGTAATGGCTCCGCTTATTAAATCTTCAATGGTTGCGCTCGGGATTTTTACCGCTTTGTTTGCATACAAAGAACTTTTATGGCCTCTTGTTGTAAATACAGACCAAGCAACTATTCCGCTATCTGCAGCCCTAGCAAAACTTCAAGGGCAGTTTGTTGCTAACTACCCAGAATTAATGGCGGCATCTTTCTTAGCATGTCTTCCTATGATTATTATTTACATAATATTCCAAAGACAATTCATTGCAGGTATTTCAACATCTGGTGGTAAGTTGTAAGCAAAGTGCATCTCATTAACAAAAATAAAAAAAGTAAACTTTTCTGACTTTCGGTGAGTTTACTTTTTTTTTTATTTATCGTACAATGCTTTTTATGGAATTTACTCAAGAATTTATTGACGGACTTAGTGTAAACGAAGTCGACATTATGAAAAAAATTGCGGATGATTTATCTATCCGTATGCAACAAGTTTCAGCCGTTATTTCGCTTGTAAACGAAGGCTGTACCATCCCTTTTATTTCACGTTACCGAAAGGAAAGCCACGGTTCATTAGATGAAGTTCAGGTTCGCGACTGTGACCACAATTTTAAATCGCTCATGAATCTTGAAACAAGACGGCTCGAAATTATAAAAGGGATTTTTGGACAAGGACAACTTAACGACTTTTTATATGAAGCAGTTATGAAGGCAAAAACGCTCACAGAACTTGAAGATTTATGGGCACCCTTCAAAAAGAAAAAGAAAACTCGTGGTATGCTCGCTATTGAAAGAGGATTAGAAGCACTGGCAGATGCAATGCTCGAACTTGACGATTCAGGCGTTGAAAAGAAGGCGAGTGAGTTTATTGTAACTGATGCTGAAAAAGAAGAACTTAATGTTCCAACTCTAGAAGATGCAATTGCTGGCGCTAAAGATATTTTAGCAGAACGCATGGCACAAACTGCAGAAAACAGAAGTGATGTACGAGATTTTTACATTGCTACAGGTCTTATTAAAGTACAAGGTGTTGGCGATGAAAGCGTTGCAAAAACTTCTGTATATCAAATGTACTGGGACTATTCTGAAGCCTTAAACCAAATTAAGCCTCACCGTATTCTTGCCGTTAACCGCGGGGAAAGAGAAGGTGTTCTTGATGTAAGTATCGATATTGATATTGAAGGCGCAATTAGCTTACTAAAACGAAAATACACTATTAATAATAAATATCACGGAGAATCAATTGAAGACGGATTAGTACGTCTTTTATCTCCTGCCGTTGTAAGAGAGATTCGAGGGGATAAAAGCGATGAAGCTGATGACCATGGAATTGATACATTTAGTGAAAACTTAAAAAATCTTTTAATGACTCAACCAATTAAGGGAACTCGTGTACTTGGTGTTGACCCAGGGATACGAACTGGTACAAAATGTGCAGCCCTTGACGACACTGGAAAATACCTTGGCTATTTTATGATTTACCAAAACAAGGTAGAAGCTTCAATGGAAGCTATCAAAAAAGCCATTAAAGAATACGATGTACAATTAGTTGCAGTTGGAAACGGTACAGGGACAAAAGAGGTGCAAGAAATTGTTTCAAAGGTAATTTCAGAAAACTATCCTGATGTTTTATTTACTGTTGTAGATGAAGACGGTGCATCTGTATATTCTGCAAGTGATACCGCTCGTGAGGAATTCCCTGACCTTGACTTAACTATTAGAGGAGCTATTTCTATTGGCCGTCGTTTACAAGACCCATTAGCAGAGCTTGTAAAAATTGATCCTAAATCTATTGGTGTAGGATTATATCAACATGACGTAAACCAAAAGAAATTATCTGAAACTTTGGATGAGGTTGTTG
>CAYJLQ010000168.1:0-3659 GCA_964370725.1 uncultured Treponemataceae bacterium | reverse complement strand
CTTGGAGGAGATGCTGTTGGTATGTCTACTGTAACAGAAGCACTAACAGCAGCTCACTGTGGAATGCCACTTTTAGGTTTATCATTGATGACAAATATGGCAGCAGGCGTACTAGATCAGCCAATTACTACAGAAGAGGTAGATGAAATAGCAAGTGCTGCATCAATGAAATTACGGCAATATGTAAAAGAAATTGTAGATACAATTTAAAAGGATTTTTCTATGAAACTATTATTAAAAAATGCCCATGTAATTAGTAATGCAAAAACAGAAACCTTGTATAAAAATGCTTACATTGGTATAGAAAATGATACTATAATCTATGTTGGAACAGAAAAGCCAGTAGACTCTTATGACGAGAAAAAGGATATGTCTGGAAAACTTATTTTTCCAGGGCTTGTAAATGCACACACTCATAATCCAATGACCTTGGTAAGAGGTGTTGGAAGTGACCTTCCCCTACTCGAATGGCTAGATATTGTGATGCCAATAGAAGACAGTTTTACAGCAGAAGATAATATGATAGGCTCTCGCTTAGCATGGATGGAAATGTTAGCTAGTGGAATAACATCTTGTTCTGATATGTACGAATACCCAGAATGTGCAATTGAAGACATTCAAAACATGGGGGTAAAAATTAACATGGGGCGTGGAGTTTTATCTTTTGACGAAAATGAAGCAGCTCTTGATAATCCTCGTGTACTTGAAACGATTGAGCTTTTTAAAAAGTATGATGGAAGTGCAAATGGTCGCATAAAGGTTGACTTTGCTATCCATGCTGAATATACCTGTAAAGAAAAAACAGTTAGAGAGTTTTCTAAAATTTGTAAAGACCATGGTACTAGAATGCATGTTCATATTTCTGAATCTCCAAAAGAACATGCGGACTGTATTGAGCGCTATGGTAAAACACCTACAAAGTGGTTTTACGATTTAGGTCTTTTTGAAAATCCTGTTTTCGGTGCACACTGTGTACAACTTACAAAAGAAGATATGGACATTTTCAAAAAAACTGGTGCAACAGTAGTTCATAATCCTACTAGCAACTTAAAGTTAGCAAGCGGTATTGCCCCAATTCAAACATATCTTGATATGGGAATAAATGTTGCACTTGGCACCGATGGTGCTGCAAGTAATAATAACCTAAACATGATTGAAGAGATGCATATTGCATCAATAGTGCATAAAGGATACAATCAAAAACCTAGTATTATAAGCCCTTCTCAAGTTTTAACTATGGCAACAATTAATGGTGCTACTATGCAAGGACGACTAGACACAGGTTCAATTGAAGTTGGGAAAAAGGCAGATATGGCTGCAATTGATTTACAAAAAGCTCATCTACAGCCGCACACTGACCTTTTTTCAACACTAGTATATGCAGCTCAAGGTAGTGATGTTTGTATGACAATGGTTGATGGAAAAATCTTATATGAAAATGGCGAATATACAACAATTGACAAAGAAAAAACTCTTTTTGAGTTTAATAAAAGCTGTGAACGCTTATTAAAAGATATATAATAGTAAAACCGCAAGAATTAAAGGATTACACAGATTTTAAGAGGATTCTTCGACTACGCTCAGAATGACACTGGTTGATACTTAAAAATAAGATTAACACTAGGTTCTAAGCATATAATCCCATAAATCTGTGTAATCTGTGGTTTAAAAAAAGTTAGAAGGAGAAAAAGTATGGAAAGAGCTGATAAAGGTCTCGCATTTATGCTGCAATATGAAAATGTTGCTTGGTACGAAGATGGAAAGGTTAGAATTTTAGATAGAAGAATATATCCAACAAAAGTTGAGTTTGTTACATGTACAACTCATGTTGAAGTAACACAGGCTATTACAGACATGGTAACTCAAAGTGCAGGCCCCTACACTGCTGCATCTGTTGGTATGGCTTTAGCAGCATACGAATGTAAAGATATGGGAAAAAATGAGCAAATTGATTTTTTAACAAAGGCTTCATATACAATAAGTCATGCTCGCCCTACTACCGTTTCAAGAATGAAGCTTATAACAGAGAACTGTTTAGCGGTAGGGAAAAAAGCAATTGAAGAAGGCCGTAACGTTAGTGACGCAATTATGGATGCAACAATTCTTATGAATAATGGTCGCTACACTAAAATTGAAAAAATTGCAGAATATTTAGTAGATATGTTCCCAAAAAAAGGGAAAATAATGACACAGTGTTTTGGTGAAACTATAGTTGGCCAAATGCTTAAAATAGCTAAAAACAGAAATTATGATTTACAAATCTTTTGCCCAGAAACACGTCCCTATTTTCAAGGTGCTCGCCTCACCGCAAGCGTTGCATACGATCAAGGATTCGATGTAACCGTAATCACCGATAATATGGCAGCTTTTGTTATGCAAAAAGAAAAGATAGACGTCTTTACATCGGCTGCAGACGCAATTTGTTTAGATGGCCATGTTGTAAACAAAATTGGTACCTATCAAATAGCCTTAGTTGCAAAAGCTCACGGTATTCCATACTTTGTATCAGGAGCTCCAGATATTGGACACCCAACTATTGATACCGTAACAATTGAAATGAGAGACCCAGATTTTGTTCTTCAAGCAATGGGAGTTAGAACAGCTATGGAAGGTGTTAAAGGATATTATCCTTCTTTTGATATTACTCCACCTCACCTAATTTCTGGAGTTGTAACTGATGACGGTATTTATTCTGCATATGACTTACACCGTTATTTTAATAAAGGCAATACAGGCGAAGTTCCTGAATTAGTTGTGTGATTTTAAGATTTTCAATCTTGAAACATTTGAATAATACTGGTATAATAAATTATGACGATTAAAGAAGCAGCAAAAATCGTAGATGCAACTATTCTCTGCGGTGAAGAAAACACGGATATAGAAATTTTCTCAGCTTGTGGCTCAGACTTAATGAGCGATGTAATGGCGTTTGTTAAAGACCAAGTACTTTTATTTACTGGGCTTATTAATGTGCAAGTTATAAGAACAGCGAGTCTGATGGATATTGGAGCCATTTGTTTTGTTAGAGGTAAAATGCCTTCAGATGAGATGATTGAAATGGCAAAAGACCAAGGTATTATTTTAATGGCCTCTAAAGATCCTATGTACATAGCTTGTGGAAAACTGTACCAAGCAGGCGTTAACACTGGTGGAGTTCGGGATATTTAAGCTATTCTAATGAAATACCACTATGATATTCCTGGCGATGATTTTTCAATTGCTGGGAATGCATCTTTAGAAATAAAAAAATCCTTAAAGTCACTTGATATTCCAAATGAGGCAGTTAAGCGTTGTTCAATTGCCTTATATGAAGCAGAGTTAAACATGATTGTACATGCTGATGGTGGAACAATAGATGTTGATATAAATGAAAATTCAATATGTTTTATTGTAAGTGATAACGGCCCTGGTATTACAGATGTTCAAAGAGCTATGCTTGAGGGATTTTCAACTGCTAATGATGTATATGTTCAACTTGGGTATGGTGCAGGTATGGGTCTTTCTAATATTAAACGAAATACCGATAAATTGCATATTGATACAGATCCAAGTAAAGGCACTACGCTAACTATGACAGTATACTATGCAAAGTAACTTTTCAAAAATAGAACTAAGAAAAATTCTTCAAAAACGTATAAAAGCTGTATTGGATACCGATA
>CAYJLQ010000167.1:0-3673 GCA_964370725.1 uncultured Treponemataceae bacterium | reverse complement strand
ACTTGAGGCATATAGCAAAGCATTCCAAGATCAAATCTATTTCCACCAGATGAACATGATTCAAAAAGAATCGATGGATTCGCTTCTGTAATACGTTTTAATATGTCATATAAGCCTAATGTAAACCTGTGGAAAAACTCTCCTTGATTTGCAAGTGTTTTTGAATACATATCCGATGTGTGGCGATTCATATCCCATTTTACATATTCAATATTATGAGATTGTAATATTCCATTTACATTTTCTACTATATAATTTCGTACATCAATGTTAGTTAAATCTAGTACTAATTGATTGCGCCCAAATGCTGGTGTTCTATTAGGCTCTGTTACGGCCCACTCTGGGTGCAAGCGAAAAAGGTCACTGTCTGTATTAACCATTTCAGGTTCAAACCAAAGTCCAAATTGAAGACCTAATTTATTAACTTTTTCAATTAACGGTTTTAGGCCTCTTGGAAGTGTTTTTTTGTTTATCGAATAATCACCTAAGCCTGCTTTATCGTTGTTTCTTTTTCCAAACCATCCGTCATCTAAAACAAAAAGTTCAACGCCCAGTTTTTTTGCTTGCTTTGCAAGGTTCACAAGTTTTCGCTCGGTAAAGTCAAACATAAACGCTTCCCATCCATTTATAAGTACGGGGCGCTCTTTGTTTTTGTGTTCTCCTCTAACAATGTTTTTTTTTACAAAAGAGTGGAAATTTTTAGAAAGACCATTCACTCCGTCAAAAGAAAAACTTATAATTGATTGTGGAGTTTCAAATCTATCGCCTTGCTTTAATTCAAAAGAAAAACAGTGTGGATTTATACCATTTTCTATGCGCAGCGTTCCATTAGGGCTTTTTTCTATGGCTGTATGATGGTTCCCAGAATAGATGAGATTAAATCCAAAGCATAGACCTGTGTCTTCTGTAGCGCTTTTCTTTTTAAGGATAACACCAGCGTTATGTCTATTTGAACTTCCTCCAGTGGTAGAAGAAATAATGTGTATCCCTTCAGCTAAAGAGCTTTCGTGTCTATGTGCTTCTTTTATCCATCCTCCGTCAAAAGAAACCATGTCAAAATCTACTTCATCAATATCAATCATCATAGACATTATTTTTCTAATTTCTAAAGGTTTTTTTTCTTTGTTTTCTAAAATAACTCGGCGCGCTATTATATTGGATTGAGGAAAAACAACATATTCAAGGGTTAAAAAAACATCTAGAGCTTCATCTTTTGTTACTATAGAAAGTGTTTGTACCTTTTCTTCGCTCTCAGAATCTTCAATTGCAAGAGGAAGTTCTTTTGAAATTGGAGCTCCCTTAGTAATGCTATGGCTTTGATATACAAAGTCATTTACAAAACCCCCGCTTGGCATACGTATTTCTATAGGCGAGTTTCTAAAGTCGCCTTTCCCAATGCCCGAATATTCTAGCATAATGTCATCAAGACAATATTTTGTATCTCCTTCTTTATAACATACACTAGAGCCATACCCTGCATTGTTTTTCTTTTGAGACAGTGTAAAGTCTGTATCATCAGTAAACATTCCTAGGTATAGGTTTTCGAGGTGTCCATATTTTGTTGTGTGAAAAACGTAAGAAATATTATTACAGTCTAATTTAAATTGAACTTGCTTGCTTTTTTTTGTTTCAGTAATCATGATATCCTCAGCATATACATTATATCATAATATTTTCTATTTGGGGAAATAAATTGACTCGCGAAAAGAATATTACTTGAGTGTTTATTAGACAAGTGGAAAAGAAAATCAATTCATTTATGTGAAATTAGTAAAAATCTTCTACTCATATTATGTAACCTTTACTCTTTCAACATGTTTAATTTATAGAGGTTCTGTCCCTATAATCTTTTTGCGTGCTGTTTTCAACGCCTGTTTTTACATAATCTAGTACAAGGGATAGATATTCTCTGCAAGGAGGTGCATGTGAGTTTAATAAAAAGCAAAAAGCATCTTATATTAGCGTTACTCCTTTTAGTCTTTCTTACTGTTCTATTAAGTGGAGAAAGTAAAACGGTAATAACAGTTGGGTATCAGCTCAATACTGATTTAGTATATGACATTAATAATATGGGTGAAGAGGGGATAGGATACGAATTACTTAAAAAGGCAGAATTCGGAAGCGACTTGCAGTTTGAATTTGTAGAAATTCAGGGAGATGTTCTTAGCGCCCTCGAAAATAATACGGTTGACGTTATTGGTCTTTTTTTAAAAACACCAGAACGAGAACAAAAGTATGTGTATTCTAGTCGTCCTCTTAGTTCAGTCATAGCGAGTCTCGCAACAAAGGGTTTTAAGGGGATATATTATGATGACCCTGCTAGCCTTGATGGAAAAACAGTTGCAACGTATGAAGAAAATCCGATAAACACTATTTTAGATAAATATGTGGAAGATAATAATATTTCTGTAACCTATGCTGTAGGTGATCTTGAAACCTATCTAGACTTAGATGCAGATTTTTATTTAACATATTCTGAAAACCGATCGTTTCAAAAATTTTATTCAGTATTAAATTTAGCCCATGAAGAAACATTTTTAGTAACGACGCAAAAAAATAAAGAATTGATGAATAAAATTGATGCAGCATTTTCTAAAATGATGATATCCGAAGGCTTCTTTTTTAATGAACTGCTCGATAAATATAACGAAAATTCAACAAGTCTTTTACATAGAGAACTTACTAGAAAAGAAGTTGAAGTTTTGCGCAGAAAACCATTAACGGTTGGATATTTAGACAGCCATAGGCCTTTTACCTACACCGATGAAAAAGGGGCTGCTGCCGGTGCTATTGTAGAGCTTATGAACATACTTGCAAAAAAATATGGCTTTGAAATTGAGTATGTTCCGTATAATATCAATTCTTTACATTGCGAACACGCTGATGTTGACATAGTAATATCTTTACTAGGATGCACGGATTATGAAATAAACCATTATGTTCCAACCGATGCCTATTATAATATAGCAATGGTCGCATCTGTTCCAATAGAGCTGGCAGATTCTGGGTTTTCTCCGGCTGAAATAATAAAAAAAACACCGAGAATAGGCTTTGCAAAATATTTATATGTAGATTTTGAGGCATTTTCTAAAGCTTTTCCCAACAATGAGATTAAGTTTTTTGCTAACTTTGAGGAAATGTTAGAATTTTATAAAAAGGGTAAAATTGATATGGCTGTGTATACCGAAGCTGGATCAACCTATGCCGATGCTTATCTAGAAAAAGGTGAAAATTTTCTTTTTGGAACTGACTTTGCTCTTAACTTTCATTTTAGTGTGGCAAAGAGAATTGCTGATGTATATGTCCCTATATTTAATGTAATGTTAGATACCATAACGTTAAGGGAATATGACGATTTATTTAACCGACATACGACCACATATTACCCCGAAAGTACTTTTACAGATTTTCTTTTAAAGTATTGGGTGTATCTTTTTTTTACTGCAATCCTTCTTTTTCTTGCTTTTATTACATATGTGAATAGAGAGCAAGCTCAAAAACAAGATATACTCATAAGAACTTATCAAAAAGATAGGTTAACATCTTTAATGTCAATGTCATACTTTTATGAAAAAGCAAACATCTTACTTTCTACAGCTTCAAGTAACGAATATGAGATAATAACCTTTGATATAGACTATTTTAGAACAATTAATAGCTACTACAGTATGGA
>CAYJLQ010000166.1:0-3700 GCA_964370725.1 uncultured Treponemataceae bacterium | reverse complement strand
CCCATAGGAATAGCAAAAATTGCAGATGCAATGGCAACCATACCAGCAGCAAAGGCTCCACTTCCCATTGAAATGTCAAAGGTTAAAATACTGTATTCTGCAACATAGGGAACTAAGCCTTGATATGCCATAAACCATAAAAAGAGTGACAATAAGACAAAGAAAGAACTTCTATCAGCTTTTTCCCCTTCTTCATTCGTACTACCTTTTAATACAATTGAAAAACTTTTTAAAAACGGAATCTTTTCTTCTTTTTCTGAGATATCTGCACTTGAGTTTTGAATATACCCTTGAGATTTATTTTCTTTTACAAATACTAACAACATAAGTGCTGCAAGCAATACTAAAACACCAGCAACAGGAAACGAAAGCGCATCCTTAGTGTTTCCAAGAAAAGGTAGCACAATATCTACATCCATAAGGCGAGCTAAGAATAAAGTACCAACAATTCCTGCGATGTTACCCATGGTATTTATAACGCCATTACCCTGTGAACGATATTCTGGCGGTACAACATCTGGCATAAGTGCAACTACAGGACCTCGAACAGACTGCTTAAATAAGTTTAATAAAGCAAGTACAACAATTAAGGCAATAAATGATGTACGGGCAGCATATGGTATTGCGCTAAAAAAGATAGCGGATAAAGGGAGAAGAACAATAATCCATGGCATACGGCGACCAATTCTTGTGCGCGTATTATCTGACCAAGCAGAAACGAGCGGGATTAAAAAAATTGCCAAAGCATTATCTAATGCCATGAACATACCCACAAGCCATTTGTACGGAATGTATTGACTTAAAAATATGGTAACATAACTATCATATAAAGGATCCATCAATCCCATTGTAAAAAAACCAGCACCTATTAAAAAGGTAATTGGTAAATACTTTTTAAATCCATCCTCTTTCGTGTTCATATAAACTCCTCTATTTGGAAATAATACCATATCTCCACTTTACAAGTGTAGCATGCTTTTGGTATAATTTCAATATGAGCACTTCGATTTTACAAACTAATAACATTTTTACATCCGCTAAAGAACCATTATTATTTGCACATAGAGGTGTTTCATCTTTAGCACCAGAGAATACACTTGCAGCATTTAAAAAGGTGAGAGAACTAGGCATCCCAGGGGTGGAACTCGATGTACACCTAACAAAAGATGAAAAACTTGTTGTTATCCATGATGAATCTATTAAAAGAACAGGACGTCTTATTTCAAAAGAAACAGGCGAGGTAATGAATGCGCCTGATATTGAGATTGAACAAACTAATTATGATGAGCTTTTAGAATATGACTTTGGTGTTTGGTTTGGAGAAGAATTTAAAGGCGAAAAAATCCCTCTACTTTCTGAAGTGCTTGATGTACTTGGAACAGAAATATATGTAGACATCGAAATAAAAATAGATACACTTAAGGTTAAAGCAGTTGCTAAAAAAACGGCAGAAGTAATTGCAGAAGCATTACAAAAAAATCCAAACAACCAAAATAGATTCTTAGCTTCATCGTTTAATCCTTTAGCTGTTAGAGAATTTGCAAAACATAGTACTATTCCAACAGCTCTTATTTTTGACACAAACTCTCATTCTCCTTTTTGGGTTCGAGGCGGCAAAGGACAGCTATTTTGTAAACCAACTATTTTAAAACCATGTTGGAAAGATTTTACAGGAAAAGAAAAAAAAGATGTTTGGGTCTGGACAGTTGATGATGCTCAAACAGCTGTAGATTTAGTTGAAAAAGGGGCAAAAGGCATTTGTTCAAATAAACCTCAGGATATTATAAACACATTGTATAAATAGGTCGATAATGTAGTATCAGCATTTGTTCTGATATATTTTTCATTGGTGGCAAACATGAAACTTTTTAAGCGCTTATCAATTAGAACCCTTATACTCAGCCTAATTATCACTATTATAGCTCAAGCCTTTTTAATTCAAAGTGATAAAAATAAAGCAAAGAGTATTACAGAACTTTATGCAAATACAATTGAGAACAGTATATCGTCAATTATCGATATCACAAGAATACCAGAGGCAATATTTGTAGCAAGTTCAGAAAACATCACGCAAGATCAGTTTACCGATATTGCGAATTATTTAAATACACTTTACCCACTGTCTTTTTTTTCATATACGCCACACCAATCAGTGCAGTATGTATACCCGTATGATGAATACAAGCACATAATTGGTACAAATGGCTTTTTTAAGGCCGATGAAGCACGCATAAGCCAAGTTGCATTATCAACAAATGAAACACTTGTATACTTATACACAAATACCACAAATCTCGAAAAATGGTTAATAATCAAAAATCCTATTATACACACAACAAGAAATAGAACGGAAGAATTTAAAGGCTTTATTACAACTGCACATGCTGTTAATGATATATTGCCTAAGCTTAGCTTTGATGAAATTGATGTACTAGGCTACACTCACCAATTGCAACTCAGCGAAGAAGAATCATTAACCGTAATTAATAAAAGTAAGTCATATACAGACATCTATGCAAACAAAGCGGAAATAAAAACTGGTGGTAGCACGTGGATATTCTCTCTAGGTGTACCATTTTTTAAGTTTTGGAACCCACTTTTAATGATTGTAATATTTTTAGCTCTACGAAGCCTCTACTACATGTATGTTTACGTGCGGCAAAAAAAACTTACAGTAAAAAAACAATTAAACTATGAACTATATGTAGACTCGCTTACAGGTGTATACAATCAAAGAAAACTAGAGTCACTGCTAAGCGAAAAAAACAGTGCAACACTTTTATATATCGCTCTAAAAGGCTATGGCGATTTTAAGGAAAGAGAGGGATCTACATTTGGAGATGGACTTCTTATAGCATATTCAAAAAGAGTAAAATACAATGTAAAAGGTGGCATGGTAATACATCTTGGTGAAGAAGAATTCGTTGTCTTCTTAGAAGGCACAATGCCGAAACAAGCCATAGATGCAGTTTCAAAACGTATCATAGACCTTTCAAAACAACCATTTTCAATAATGGGAAAAACTGCACATATAAGTGCAAAGGTTGGCCATTCTACAATGCCAGAAGATTCAACAAAGTTTACAAGCCTTTTAAGTAAAGCACTTGAAAGAGCAAAATCTTAATCTCTTTTGTCGTGTATTTTTTTAATCATTTTCCAATCAAAACCTTGGCGAAGTAAGGCTTGTTGTAATTTATCGCCTGTTTTTCCAAGGCGCTCTAACCTTTCGAGGGCTTTTTGAAACAAAATCTCTACATCATTGTCTTCAAAATATTCACTTAAAACCTCATTAACAATATCGCGACTTACACCACGTTTTGCAAGCTCAATGCTTAACCTGCTCGGACCTTCAGACTTTGTAATACTTCTGTTTCTAAGCCACGCTTGAGCAAATCGTCGGTCATCTAAAAAACCTCTGTTTTCAAGATAGTTTAATGATCTGTATATTGATTCTTTTGAGTGCTGTTTATTATACAACTTTGTTTCTAACATAAAGCGAGAATGCTCAGTTCTTGAAAGATAGGAGACAGCCTTTTGCTCACATGCAAATGCAAGGGCAGCATCTACAATGTCTGTCTGCTCTGTTTCATCAAAGCAAACATCTACATCAATGCTATCGGCATCAATTTGAGATAAATAGCATAATCTTAAAAAAAAAGTCCCAGAGGAAGTTGCAATTTGCAAAACGTCCTTTGAGACT
>CAYJLQ010000165.1:1861-3708 GCA_964370725.1 uncultured Treponemataceae bacterium | reverse complement strand
TGCTGCTGCGAGTGATCTTTCTTTTTCAATTCTTCTCTCCAGTTCTTCTATATTGCTTTTGTATAACCCAAGGTTAAAAATTTTAATAAAGTGCAAAACAACAATATAGAAAAAAAGCATAACAACAATTGCCGAAAAAATAACTTGGGAAATAAGCGAAAGAGAAAAAAATTCTATTAAAAAAAGATTGGAACTGTATGCCATATATACAACTAAAAGCACTACAAATAATAATAAACTATTAAAAAAATCTTTATCATTGATAATAATCTTTACAGGTTTTAATGGAATAAACTTTATGAAAAGAACAAGTGTAATAATCTGAAGGGCATATGCAAACAAATTAATCCACGGCAAAAGATCATTATTAAAATAAATATCACGCATAGACACGCCGTAATATAAAGATGCACTTGCAATGATAATTGCCCGTAGCACAAATAAATGAAGCAAAGACCCAAATGCTATTCCCACTTTGCCTAAAAAACGCCCTTCATACAATACTGAATATTGAACAATATTGCCAATGGTACAAATAATGTAAAAGATTGTTGGATTTGAATAATTACTACTAATGAAAAAGTATGCGGTAAAAGCATTTAATAAACATACAAGGTACATAAAAAATTTATGAAACCGTAGCTTATCGCACAAAGCGGTACACAGATAGAATCCTAAAAAGGAATGAAAAAAGAACACAGCAACAGAAACAAAATAAAGCACAAAATCTAGCATAATTTCTCCAAAAAGAAAATTCATTCTTTACTAAGTGTAATTATACACAATAATGATAAATTTTTCAATATGCTTTATTAATTAAATCTTATTTTGTAGAACGTAAACGCATATACTCTTCACGCTCTTGTGGAGCATAGCCAGTAATTAAGCTATTGTCATACACCGTGTAAGTATTTTTACCCTTGCTTTTAGATGAGTACATAGCAACATCGGCAGCATCAAATAGGCTCTTAAAGTCGCTACCATCTTTTGGTGCATGAGCAATACCTACACTACAAGAGATTGTAATTTCTATGCCATTTTCTGCTGTATATGTTTTTGTTATTTCATTACAAATCTTTTGCGCTTTTTCTTCAATTATTTTTTGATCTGTACTGCCTTCTAAGTAGACAACAAACTCATCGCCACCAATACGGCCAATAATGTCATTAGTTCGAAATAGGTTTGATATTTTCTCATAGACTTCTCGCAAAACTTCATCACCTTTTGAATGCCCCATATTGTCATTGATACCTTTAAAATTGTCAAGATCAAACATATATAGAGTACCTTGCTTGCATTCTATTAAAGATTGTGAAACTTTTGAAGTAAAAGAAAGTTTATTGTTTGCGCCTGTTAAATGATCTTTGTCTGCCTGATTTCTTAATGCTAATACTTCTTCTTTTTCATCATGTATTTCTTCGATAGTTAATAGCGCTATGATATTAGAGTTTTCATCATCCTTTCTGATGTTTATTCTCATTCTGTACCAAAGGTACTCATCACTTGAAGCAACTACACCGCGTTTTTCTGAAGATGGACTTATTCTCTTTGAACGATATTCATATACTTTTTCCTCTATGCCATCAACATACTCAGAAATTATAGCCAAAGAGTTTACTTCATTTAATCTATCAGCGTCATCTGGATGAGTATAAATTTGCGACTGTTTTTTCATAAACTCAGTAAGGCTTGGTAGATGACCTATTGGCATTTCTTTTGAGCTAACAATAAGTCTTTGGATAACATCGTCAGTACAATTAAGTTCAAGAATAATATCTGCATACTGTAATACCGTCGCCGCTAGTGTTTTATCTCGATCAATTTTTGTCTCTAGTTCTCTTGTCTTT
>CAYJLQ010000165.1:0-1851 GCA_964370725.1 uncultured Treponemataceae bacterium | reverse complement strand
CCTAGATTAAAAAAATTAATTAATTGTAATATCATTATATAAAAAAATGCCAGAACTACTACTGCAATTACTATTTCCTGAACTGCAAGATTTACTGAAAAATAATCTATAGTAAATGTATACGAATTATAAGCCATAAATATTGACAGCAAAGCAGTTAATAACAAAAGCTTATTATAAAATATTTTATTTGTCATAATTTCTTTTACTGTTTTCGCTGGGACCCAAAGAATAAATAGGCTTAGTGTAATAATTTGTAAAGCAAAACTTCCGAAATTTACCCATGGGAATAGTTCTACACTTTTCAAAATGCCATACATTGAAATACCGTTACCAATAGAAAAAGATGCCATAAGAATTGCTCGCAGTACAAACAAGTGAAGAACTGAACCCAATACAACGCCTAGTTTGGCAGAAAAATTTCCAATGTAAAGAAAATTAAACTCTATTGCCAACACAAGAATACAGATAATGTAAGGGAGTGTTTGCTCAAAGTAATTTACAGTAAAAAGGTGTGGCGCAAAAATTGCATTGATAGCGCAGAGGATCCAAATTGACGATTTATGAAATCGCGGTCTATCAGCAAATACACCACAAAGGTAAAAATTTAGAGAAGAATGAAAAAAAAGTACTACGGAAGACAGTACATAAAAAAAAGGGTATTGTATCATCTTTTCTCCAATTTTTTAAATGAATTTACACGCTTATAAATAAAACATATAAAAAGGAAAAAGGTTACATTTTAAAATTGTTCAAAATCGCTACTACCTGCGTTCATCTAGTAGTCGATTGTTTTCATAATATTCTTTTTTAGCAAGATACATAGATTCATCAGCTGCTTTATAGGTTGTTTCCCAATCTTCTAAACTACTTCCACTGCATATAGCATATCCCATAGAAACAGAAGCATTTGGAATTTCCAATTCACAAAAACTATATAGGCTCTTTTGGGCTGCCTCAATATAATAATCAGCTTTATTACTATGACGGGAAGGAATAATGGTAGCAAACTCATCACCACCTATCCGATATACTACACAATAACCCATAGAATCAACTATTAGTGCTTTTGCACATGACTCTATGTAAAAATCGCCCATTTTGTGCCCCAATTTGTCATTAACAGGCTTTAAACCATTTAGGTCTGTTATAACTAGCACAACACCATCTAAATGTGAAGTTTGAATATAATTGTGCATATCAGTATCAAAGGCATTACGATTTTTTAGCTTTGTTAAAGAGTCAGTATTGTAAATATCCTTAAAATGAGGGTTTGAAATTCTCTTGAATAATGCACCAGATACGTATCCTGCAAGCGTACAAATAACGATCATAACAATATTTATTAGTAATCGAATATCACGAAATGCCTTGTATTGACTTTCAGCAGGAAACTCAATACCAAGGGCTGCTACTACGACGTTATTTTCATCGTGTATAGGATAATATGCAACAAAGACATTGCCCCATTCGGTATTTAAAATATCATTATGCATAACGATTTCATCATCAAGTGCCCGCAAAAGTGGACTTTGAAAATCGGCTTCAATTAGATCCCCTACATTTCGAAAGTCAACATCATCAGAAGGAAGACCATCAACATGATAGACTAATTCGCCTGAATCATTTTTAACTGCGGTATATAAGTATTTTACATTACTAGTTCCACGAATCCTATCAAGAAACATATGCGCTTCTTTATAGTTATCTTTTTCCATGTCTTCTTTAGTTTTAATTTCAGTAAAAATTGTAGAGTCAATATGATCATCTATATGGCTCGCAAGTGAACTCACATTACTTTCAAGCATTTCTATCATTTGCCTATAGCTCATATAGTATACAAGGTTAAAA
>CAYJLQ010000164.1:0-3713 GCA_964370725.1 uncultured Treponemataceae bacterium | reverse complement strand
ACACGGCATGAAAAAAAGATAGTACAATCTGTTCTTGAATCTTTGCTTGAAAACATCAAAGACTCCTTAAAAAACGGTTCAACCATAGAGTTACGTGGGTTTGGTACTCTGGAGCCTCGGCTTCGCAAAGGACGTGCTAGCGCTCGTAATCCTAAAACTGGTGAACTCCTTTCTGTAGCACCACATTATGTTGTGGCCTTTCGTTCAGGGCAAGAATTAAAGAATGCCCTTTGGAACTTACCTATATCACCTGAAAAATGAAAAAAATTCTAATAGACTGGTTATTACTCGCACTTTCAGCCGTTTTATTTGCACTATCGCATCCAAATCTACTTATTATTGAAGGGCTTCCTTTTTTAGCCTATTTTGCACTTGTACCACTATTTATTCTGGTAAGACGTGTTAGTTTTTCTATCGTATGGCTATATGGCCTGCTTTATGGAACTTTTAGCTACGCACTATTAGTATATTGGTTAGCAGACTTCCATCCTCTAGGGCTACCTGTAATTACGGCTTTATATGGTTTACAAGGACTTCTTTTGTTACCTGCTTTAAAGCTTGCCTATGTTTTTTGTGGTAAACATAGTTGGGTTTCACAATGGCTTGTATGGTGTGCTTATGAATACATAAAAACAAAGGGTTTTGCAGGCTTTAGTTATGGAAACCTAGCTTATACACATTGGCAAGTTTTACCTTTATTGCAATTTGCAGATATAGCAGGGGCATGGGGCTTAGGCGCATTAATTTCCTTCCCTTCAGCTTGGTTAAGTGCTGTATTGCAACCTCTTTTTGAAACAAAAAAAACATCTGAATCTAAAAAATGTACACTTGATTGGTTGAAGAATCAGTGTAAAGCATATAGAATAAGTGGATTTTCATGGTTAATTTGTTTTGTATTAGTATTTTCATACGGTGTATTTAGTCAAAAAGATTATTCAGAAAATGAGAAAAAAACAGTTGCCCTTATACAAGCAAATTCTGACCCATGGAAGGGTGGAACAACTACATATAAGCGAGATTTAAATACTTTAAAACGGCTTACCAATTTGGCTTTAGAAGAGAGCGATGCTATTGACTTTGTTGTATGGTCAGAAACAGCCTTCGTTCCTAGTATTAGGATGCATTATCAATACAGGGAAGACAGGGTTAGATTGGATTTAGTTAACGATTTATTGGATTTTATTGATTCAAAAGAAATGCCCTTTGTTATTGGGAATGGCGATACTGTTCGAGGATATAACCATAAGGGTGAATATACAAATATGAGTTATAACTCTGTGTTTTTGTTTCGACCAGGGGAAAATGTTATTCCACCAGAACCAGAAATATACAATAAAATGCATTTGGTACCATTTACTGAAAATTTTCCATATGAAAAAGAACTTCCAATGGTGTATCAAGCATTAATTGAAAATGATACGCATTTTTGGGAATCAGGGACAGAAGCAAATATATTAACCATTGACAATGTTGCTTTTGGAACACCAATTTGCTTTGAAGACACATTTGGATATATTGGAAGAAGATTTGTACAAAATGGGGCGCAAGCAATTGTTAATTTAACGAACGATTCTTGGTCTCATAGCGAAGTTGCGCAATATCAGCATCTTTCTATGGCTGTTTTCCGATCGGTTGAAAACAGGGTTCCATCAATTAGAGCAACAGCTTCAGGCCAAACTTCTATTGTTGATCCAAACGGGAAGGTCACTGCTATGATAGAACCTTTTGTTGAAGGCTATTTGGTAGGCGAATTTCCTGTAGTAGAAAAAGGTATCAAAACTTTGTATACTATGTGGGGCGATTATTTGGGCGTTTTGTTTGTAATTATTGCTAGTCTTGAAGTTTTAAGTGGCATTTTTAGAAGCATTGTAAAAAAAGTAAAAAAAGATAAATAGTTATACTGCATAAAACATCGATAAAATAGAATGTTTAGCAGTGTGTTAGGAGATACTATGGCAATATCATACCATCAAAAAGATGGAAATATAACAGTACTCGGTTCTGAAACGGAATTTGACGGGGTTTTAGAGTTTAATGATAATCTTGTAATTGCTGGAAAGTTTACAGGTACTATAAAATCAACAGGTTCACTTGTAGTAGAGAAAGTGGGGAACTGTCATGTAGATACTGCCGAAGCTGAATCAATTACAATTGCTGGTGAAGTAGAAGGTAACTTATCTGCAATGGATAGGCTTGAAATGCTCTCTGGTAGCCGTGTAGTTGGCGATGTTGAAGCAGCGCGTCTGCGTATTGAAGATAATGTAAATTTTAGTGGAGCTGTAAAAATGCTTGACGAAGTTCCAGAAATGGATATATTTTTAGTTTCACCAAACGAATATCGCGCATTGGTTGCAAAGCGTTCAACTAAAGAAGATGAAGAAGAAACAGCCTTATAGAAGTGGGGCGTCATAATGGTTATAGTTATATTGACAAAATGCATATTTGTCAGTATAATATATTATATATTCTATTTAATAGTCGTTTTCCGATTCAAGCAAAAGTCTAATTTGAAATCAATACATATGGAGATAAGTAATGGCAGAAAGTAATGAAAGCCGTTTCGAAGACAATTCAGATAATACTGAAGTGTCAGAAAAAGTATCAAACACTGATACGGCGGGGTCTGTAGAAACACCCGATTTGTTTGGTGGTGTTGAGAGTCCTCAACAAGAAGACAGCCCTGTAGCTAGTCCAAAGAAAAAAATTGTAATTCGCTCTAAAGGCAAAAAAACAAATCCAGAACAAACAGATAAAAAACGAAGCGAAGGCTTTAGCGGAGATACTCAAGGTCGTCGTGGTCAAAAAAATACAAATCAAAGAAATCAAAAAAGAAGACACGAGCCACGACATCAAGATTTACCAATGATTGATGTTGTTGAAACTGAAGAAGACATTAAAAATAATGAATCAAAACCAAGACTATCTATAAATGACTTAACAAAAATGGGTATGCACGATTTAAGAAAACTTGCTGGTGAGTATGGCATTACAAGCGATGAGCTTGCACCTATGAAAAAGCAAGAAATTATTTTTGTTGTTCTAAAATCACATACTGCACATGGTGGAATTATTTTTGCATCAGGTGCTTTAGAAATATTACCTGATGGATATGGATTTTTGAGATCTCCTCAAAACTCATATATGCCAGGTTCTGATGATATTTATATTTCACCAAGTCAAATACGTCTTTTTAACTTAAAAACTGGTGATACTGTATACGGTCAAATTCGCTCTCCAAAAGAGGGAGAAAGATTTTTTGCAATTTTGCGCATTGAATCTGTAAATGACGATGAAACAAGAGAAGCACAGGTACGTATTCCATTTGAAAACTTAACACCGCTTCATCCGGATGAGCGATTAAACCTTGAAACAAAAACAGAAGAAGTTTCAACAAGACTAATAAACCTTTTTTCACCGATTGGTAAGGGGCAGCGTGCTCTTATTGTTGCGCCTCCAAAAGCTGGTAAAACAATCCTTATGCAACGTGTTGCAAATGCCATTACAGAAAATCATCCTGAAGTATATTTAATTGTTCTATTAATTGATGAGCGTCCTGAAGAAGTTACTGAAATGGAAAGAACTATCAATGCTGAAGTTATTTCTTCTACTTTTGATGAGCCTGCAACAAGACATGTTCAAGTTGCAGAAATGGTTCTTGAAAAAGCAAAACGCTTAGTTGAGCATAAAAGAGATGTTGTAATTTTCTTAGATTC
>CAYJLQ010000163.1:0-3764 GCA_964370725.1 uncultured Treponemataceae bacterium | reverse complement strand
TAATCGCTTTTTGATTTCCACCATATAAAGGATCACATACAATTTGAAAACCTTCGTGCAAAAGGTGGGCTCTAATTTGATGTGTTCGACCTGTAATAGGGCGTGCTTCTATCCAAGAAAAAGCATTACAAGAACCTAAAACTTTTAACTCTGTTTTAGAAGACTTCCCCTGCCTTTTGTTTACAACACTCCTATGTCGAGCATCTCCATCAATCATTAATGAAGCATCGCATAGTTTTTCATCCCACATCGGTCGTCCATAAACAAGGGCATGATACACTTTTTTTACTTCTCTCTTTTCAAAAGACATACTCAATTCTCTATGTGCTTCTGTTGTCTTTGCATACACAATAAGACCAGAGGTATCTTTATCTATTCTATGCACAGCTAAGAGTTTTCCGTGCTTTTCCTCTGCTAGCACATCTAGTCTAGGCGCATCATTGTCGTAGCGATCAGCAGCGGTTAAAATTCCTGAACTTTTATTAAATACAATAATTGCATCATCTTCATATACAACGCTAAAAGGTTCTTTTCTTTTCATACCTAACTATACACCTTATTTTAATATAACACAAGCATATATAAAATTTTTATTACTATTCACGGTCTAACGCAATCTACAAAGCGACCGTGAATAGTTTCCCTTATTAACTGTAGTATTTCTCTGCGAAATTAATTCAAAACCTCCTTTTTTCAAGATTAGTACTCGCGGCAAAGAGGTAGTGGCACGAATACCATTGACGGGCGAAGACCGGAACCGGTATGAGATGCCATACCTCTTCGTGCGTGTTACCCATAGGAGGTTATGAATTAATCAAGTCTTTTTTATCTATAAAAAAGACTTGATTAATTTTTTCTTTTTTGCTATATTTTTATAGATAATATTTTATCGTAACAATTTGAGAGGAGACTTTAATGTCAAGATTTACATTACCAAGAGATATTTACTTTGGTGCAGGCAGCTTAGCTGAATTAAAAAACTTAAAAGGGAAAAAAGCAATCGTTGTTGTTGGCGGTGGATCAATGAAACGTTTTGGCTTTTTAGATAAAACTGTAGGATACTTAAAAGAAGCAGGAATGCAAGTTGAACTTTTTGAAAATGTTGAACCAGATCCTTCTGTAGAAACAGTTATGAAAGGGGCTCAAGCAATGAGAGACTTTGGACCAGATGTTATTGTTTCAATTGGTGGTGGATCTCCTATTGATGCTGCTAAAGCAATGTGGATTTTCTACGAATATCCTGAATTCACTTTCGAAAAAGCAATTATTCCTTTTGGATTACCTACTCTTCGCCAAAAAGCAATTTTCGTAGCA
The DNA here is from genome assembly GCA_964370725.1 of uncultured Treponemataceae bacterium. Taxonomy (GTDB): domain Bacteria; phylum Spirochaetota; class Spirochaetia; order Treponematales; family Treponemataceae; genus CAYJFX01. The sequence goes on along the minus strand of CAYJLQ010000163.1, from coordinate 2,450 downwards.
ATTCCTTCAACATCAGGAACAGCAACAGAAGTTACTGCTTTCTCTGTTATCACAGATTACGAAAAAGGCATTAAATATCCTTTAGCAGATTATAACATTACACCAGATATTGCAATTGTTGACCCTGAAATCGCTGAAACAATGCCTAAAACATTAACAGCACACACAGGTATGGACGCACTTACACATGCAATGGAAGCATATGTTTCAACTGTTGCAAACGACTTTACTGATCCATTAGCTCTAAAAGCTATCAAAATGGTATTTGACTATCTATACGATTCATTTGAAGGAAAAAAAGAAGCAAGAGAAAAAGTTCACTACGCACAATGTTTAGCAGGTATGGCATTTTCAAACGCTCTTTTAGGAATAGTTCACTCAATGGCTCACAAAACTGGTGCTGCATTTGAAAAAGGTCACATTCCTCACGGATGTGCTAACGCCATGTACTTACCGCAAGTTATTAGATACAATGCAAAAGATGCACGTGCAGCAGAAAGATATGCAGAAATTGCTCAATTTGTTGGATTAAAAGGTGCAAACACAACTGAATTAGTAGCAGCACTTGTAAAATCAATTGAAGATTGCAATGTTAAATTAGATATCCCATTATGTATTAAAGACTTTGAAAACGGTATGATTTCAGAAGAAGAATTCTTATCAAAAGTTGAAGAAATAGCTGTTAATGCTATTGGAGATGCATGTACAGGTTCAAATCCTAGACAACCAACTCCTGCAGAAATGACACAATTATTAAAAGATTGTTTCTATGGGACACCAACAACAGTTTAATTATTAACTTATTATTAAGGGAGCCGTTGATGGCTCCCTTTTTTTATGCTTTAGTTTTAGAAACTTTTTTCTCAACCGGTTTTTTTTGTGCTACTTTTTTTACTGGAGTTTTGCTGGGTTCCTTTTTTTGTACTACCTTTTTCACAGGAGGCTTTGCAGGAACCTTGTCCCCATCATGAATTACAACTTGAGCAAATGGAATTTCTATTTTTGCATCATCATAGACTTTTTTTATTGCAATATATAACTGATTTTTTGCAGCAATATAATCTTCTTTTTTTATCCATGCCCCAAGCACAAGATCTATTCCTGACGCCCCAAACCCATCAAAAAAAACTACAGACTCAGGATCATCTACAACCAAAGGACAAGAACCAGGAACCTTCATAAGTGTTTTATATGCAAGATCTAAATCTGTATCATATGAAACAGAAACACGAACTTGCACCCTCCTAACAGGATAGTATGTAGTATTTTTTAAATTTGCTTTAATAATTGTTTCATTTGGTACTCGTATAAGTTGATTATCCGTAGTTAAAATCTTTACTGATAGAAGATCAATAGAATGAATGTTTCCAACAACATCTTCGATAGTTACAAAGTCACCTATTTTTATTGTATTTTCGCTTAAAACAAAAAAACCACTAATTATATTACTCACTGAAGTTTGAGAAGCAAAACCGATTGCAACACCCAGAATCCCTGCTGCCCCAAGTAGAGCATTTAAGTTTACACCAAAGACATCTAAAATATACAAAGCAATTAATACATAAAAAGTATATTTTATGCCCTTTTCAATTAAAAGCGCCGTTTGTGCTTTTAATTTTTCCTTTGCAACTCTACGATATATTTTTAATATTACCCTATATGCAATATATAAAAGAAGAAGTGCAGCAACAAAAGTTATTGCCGTGAACAAAAAATCCCAAGTAAAAACTTCTTTTAAACCTTTAAAATTCCCGGTAAAGTCTAATGCAGATGATATTGCATTTTCAGCTGCTCCAATTACCTCATTTGTAACATCGCTCATGTATAAAAACCTCCATCATTATTACATGCCATTTTTTTTACATATATCTTCAATTATGCATTCTTCACATTTTGGATTTCTAGCAATACACGTATATCGGCCTTGTAATATTAACCAATGGTGTGCATGATCTAAAAACTCAGAAGGAATACATTCAAGTAAATCTTTTTCGACTTGCTCTGGAGTTGTACCAGAGGAAAGACCAATCTTTGGGGATATACGCAACAGGTGAGTATCTACTGGCATAGTAGGCTCCCCAAAAACTACGTTAAGAACAACATTTGCAGTTTTTCGCCCTACGCCAGGAAGACTTTCTAAATCTTCTCTTTTTCGAGGAACCTCTGAGTTAAATTTTTCTATAAGTATTTCGCTAAGTTTTATTACATTTTTTGCTTTGTTGCGGTACAGGCCAATGGTTCTAATATATTCTATAAGCTTGTCTTCGCCAAGGGCAACCATTGCCTCTGGGGTATCTGCAACTTTATACAAATGCTCTGTAGCCTTGTTAACGCCTTTATCCGTTGTTTGTGCTGACAAAGCAACGGAAACAAGACATGTATAGGGACTGTGAAAAATAAGATCTGATTTCGGCTCTGGATTATTTTTTTTAAACCGAGAAAAAACCTCA
>CAYJLQ010000162.1:0-3784 GCA_964370725.1 uncultured Treponemataceae bacterium | reverse complement strand
AATATCTTGGAAACTTACGTTGTACAAATTTGGGCTTTAAGCCATTGTACGAAGGTTATGATGAAGAGCCTGCTTCTATGGTATGGATTAACCAGTACTCAAATGCAAACTTGATCAAGACTGATTTTTTCGAGGCTAAAAGCACAGCGTATGCGAAGTCGACTGCATTGGTTGATGATCTTTAAGATTACATTAAGACATATATCATATTATTCTTCTTAGCAATAGCCCCTAGTATGGCTATTTAGTTATAAGGAGAATAATATGAAAAAAGTAATTGGAACGTGCTTGTTAGCTAGCACCTTTTTTCTGGCGTGTCAAACAACACAACCAGAAACCATGGATTTAAACTCAGACGAGAGTTTAAAAGAATTAGTAACCTATACCTATCCCTATGTTGCAGGTTTTAACGCAATCAGTAATTTAACAAAGGTTCCGGCAAGTGCTTATGAAGGAGTTGCTGGCTGGAATAAATTAGATAAAAAAATTGAAATTGCAGATCACAGAATGACTGCTGTACCACGTCCAAACAATGACACTTTATATCTTATCTCTACACTCGATGTACGGGAAGAGCCCGTAATCATTACCTACCCAAAGTTTGATTCAAATTTTATAGCCCTTGAAGTTTCTTCTTTTGACCATTCTATTAACGTTCCTCTGGCCACAAAAAATGGAGATTTTCAAAGGGAGACAACAGTACTTTTTTACAGTGATTTAACAAAAAACTACACAGATTTTGATGAAGATAACTACGATGCTGTTGTAAAACTTTCTGGCTCATTAGGAACTTCTTTTGTGAGAGCCATGCCTCACCAAGTTGAACCTATTCGCTTAGAACAAAATCTTTCAGCTATAAAAAACACAACAATACAAACATACTCTGAGTATCACAATGTTGAAGCGCCAAAGGTAGCCTCTATTAAATTACCAGCTTTTGGAACTGATGCAATTGTATATGGAGGGGATTTATTAGGCACAATGCAATTCATTGTTGATCATCTTTCTTTTGAAAACAAAAATGACATAGATAAAAAAATGCTTTCAATTGTAAAAAGATACGGAGTTGAGCCTAATAAACAAAATGAATATGCAGAACTTAATACCGAAAAAGTTCTTATCATTATGCAAGAATTAAAAAGAGACATTGCAATAGGTTATGGAAAACTTAGTGTTGAAGAAACTCTTAATTTGTTTAAACCTAATGCAGAATCAACAATAGAAGAATTGCTTACAGCAACAGTATTAGGACCTCTTGGTTTACCTGCAGAATTTGCCGTGTATCCAAAAATTACAACCGAAGATGGGCAAAACATGAATGCAATGTATGACTATAAAATATCAATGACAATAGATGAACTGCCACCAGCAGATGCTTTTTGGTCCTTTACTGTTTATGACACAGAAAACTTCTTGTTTATACCTAATGAGCAATACAAATATAGTGTAGGTGCAAATGCAGGCATGAAATTAGACGAAAATGGAGGAATAGCTATTTACATCAGCGCAGAAAAGCCAGAAGGAGTTCCTGCAGAAAACTGGATTCCGATTAATAGAAAAGAAGAGTTACTTGGGGTAACTCTTCGAATGTATGAACCAAATATTGAAGAGTACATACACTATACGCTTCCTATTATTGAAAAAATAGATTAATAAAGAGAGCTTGCTTTTATAAAAAAGCAAGCTCTCTTTATACATAGGACACAAAAAAATCAATACCCTACATTAATATGCACGTCTTCACCTTTTTCAAAAACAGAAAATAAAAAATTTGCCTTTACAGATAATGTTAACTCAAACCAGGTTACAGTTTGTGTGTTAAGACCTTTTACGTGAAAAGAAGGTGCTATAGAAGCTTCTAAAGCCGACCAAGAATAATTTGCAGGAATTTCTAGAGCAAAATATATCTCTTTTGGAGCATCTTTTGTCCTCTTCACATATTCAGTATCAACAATATTTGTTTCTCTTTCATGGAGTAACAATAAAAAATTTGGTTCTAAATTTAGATTTTTTACCGCAGCCGCCTCAATAAAGTTTATAGAACTTTCTACTGACAACCAAATAGTACCAGGGCCATATTCTGATGAAAAAGGCATGTGCATAGGATTTTGTAAATGATACCTATAGAGCCCCTTTGCTAAACCTGCTTGCCCCGCATCTCCAATACTGAGCCCTGAAAAATTACCCCACAAATAATGCGCATAACCAATATTTGTTGAAAACAGAGATTTTACTGTATCTGTATACAAAGTGTTTTGTAGTGTCCCAACAAGACTCCAAATGGTAGGAGTTTCAGTATCACCAAGCCCTAAAGAATTCCCATCTATTTCATCAAAACCTAATTGAAAACCAATAAGCAAGCCCGGCTTTGGAAGAATTGAAAAATCAACGCCCATAGACATGTTATTTATAATTACATCAGTTGCATGCCATTCTGAAAAGGGGATAAAATCAACAAATTCAAATCTATTATTTCGCCTTACGAGAAAAGTATTAAGAGACAAACCTGCTCGAATAAAATCATTTTGAAAGCCAAATCGTTGATAGGTGTTTAGTATAATTGAAGGAAAATCATCTTCTTCAAAGCCATAAAAATAATCTGGAGAATCCTTACCAACGGCATTTCCTGTTTTAACATCACTTTGAAAAACACTTTCAACAGAGGGAATATTTGTTATTTGCCAATGTAAATTAAAAAAACTTCCAAAAGGTACATACATCCTTATAGAATCAGTATAAGGAATTGAGTTATTAAAAAACAAAGCATCTGTATATAACATACCCATTTGAGTATTTACACGTCCTAAAAGCAAAGAGATATACTCATTGTCGAAATAAAAATATCCTTCTTGCATAAAGTTTTTATCTACATCACTTAAACTAATATTCAAAGGTTCAAAATACTCATTCTTGAAAATTTTATACATTTCTATTGTTAGCCCGCCGCCTAGTCCTACTTCACTAAAAAAGTTAAAACCTAAGCTTAAAAAAGGAGGCATAGAAAGATAGTTTTTTGTATAATCCAAAGCATTATTCCCATCTCCTTTTTCAATATTTTCTATGCTTTCATTCTTGGAAAATAAATGACCCGCAACGGCTGCTGCAGCTTCAAAATTTGCTCCATTTTGTTTTGTTTCTGAAAAATATCTCGAAGAAACTATATCATCACTTGCGCGATTAATATCACTTTGAAAAACGGGTCCAAAAAAGAATGGGGGCATGAGTCCCTTGTGCACATATTCTTTATGCAAAAATTCAACAGACTCTTCTTTATAATCTACAACTTGTGCAAAAGTATTTTGTAGAAAAAGAAATAAAAATATTATAATAGTGGCTTTTTTCATATTCATGTATTATATAAAATAGCTATTATTTATTCAACTTTGCTATCCTGTTTTTTTGCTTTTCTTTATATCTTACCTTGATTTTTTCTTACTCTCTATGTATAATAATTAAAATGACAAACTTCACTTTTATGTTAACTATGGAGATTTAGAAATGGAAACAGTAAACACAGTTCCAAAATTATTACGAAATGCAGTTTTAAAATGGCCTAATATAGCAGCTCAATATGAAAAAGATCAAAACAAAGTTTTTCAACCAACAACATACTCAGAATTACTTCAAAACGTGTATGATGTTTCTGCAGGTTTATTATCGCTAGGGGTAAAAAGAGGAGACCTTGTAGGTCTTATTGCCGACAATAGAACAGAATGGCTTGAGTCAAGTTTTGGTATTATGTCTATTGGGGCAGGAGATGTTCCAAGAGGTTGTGATGCTACAC
>CAYJLQ010000161.1:2110-3785 GCA_964370725.1 uncultured Treponemataceae bacterium | reverse complement strand
AAACATTGGATCAATTTTATCCTTGTATATTTCAACAATCTTATGTCTCATCATTTCTTGCTTTGCAGATAATTCTTTAGAAACTTGGAAACTTTCAGAAAGAATTGTAAACTTTGAAATTCTTTCGTACGGCCTAAAACCTGACTCTTCAACAATAAGTGAATCGAGTTCACCTCTTATAAGAGAAATGATTTCTTTTGTTTCTAAAAGTTTTTCGTAACTATCATAAGCAATATTGTTTTCTTTTGCATAGGCTTCTACGTTATCTTTATGAGCAACAATAAGTGCTGCAAGATATTTTTGGTCTTGCCCAAGTACTACAGGTGTTTCAATATATTCACTGATTACCAAAGCACTTTCAATGGCTGCAGGCTCAATATTTTCACCGCCTAACAATACGATAGTATCTTTTGCCCGTCCAGTTATACCAATTTCATTATCATATGTTAACATCCCAAGATCACCAGTATTTAACCAACCATCTTCGTCAATAACTTCTTTTGTTAGATCATCACGCTTATAGTAACCCATCATAATTTGGTCACCCTTTGCAAGAATCAATCCTTTTTCTCCTGGAGGAAGTCCAATACCATCAACAATTTTTCCATCTTTTTCAGCAACAACTTTTATTGCAGCTGATGGATAAACAACACCAACACATCCTGGTCGAGGTTTATTTACATCACGTACAGAAAGTACAGGAGCTGCTTCAGTAATTCCATAACCTTCTAATAGTTTAAACTTAATTGCTCTATAAAAAAGGTCTGTGTTAGGTTGAAGAGCACCACCTCCAGAGATTGCTGCAACCATACGACCACCAAGTTTAGCACGGATTTTACTAAAAATAAGCTTATCACCTAATGCATCAAGTGGACTTAATAAAATAAAAGGTATAATTCCTTTTAAGAAATCAAGGACTCTTGAGCGTTTTTTGTATTGAGAAACATTCCCAAGAACATGTTCTTTTGCAACTGCATATTTTTTTCCAATTCCAATAAAGAAGTTAAACAATTTTAGCTTCACTCCCCCATCTTTTTTCATTGAACGATATACACCTTGTGCTAAAGCTTCCCAAAGACGAGGTACACCGCACATCCATTCTGGTCGGATAGTTCCCATATCGGCAAGCATTACACTTGCAACAGGTTTAGAATATGCTATACCACTTTTAAATGTCACAGTTGAATATTGAATAAATCTTTCAAAACTATGCCATACTGGAAGAACAGATAACCACATATCTCCCGGTTTTGAAGTCAAAACACCGCCAATAACTTCGCACTGACAGAGATAATTTCTATGTGAAAGCATTACACCTTTAGGCACACCCGTTGTACCTGAAGTAAAAATAATTGTTGCTAAATCTTCACCTTTAATGGTATCGGCAATATCTTCAACTTCTTTTTTGTTTTCAAGTCCAATTTCTTGTCCTTTTTCCATAAGTTGATCATAGCTATATAAAGTAATACCTGCTTTTTTTGCTTTTGCTGCATTTTCTTCTGTCCAACCATCGAATAATACCGCTATTTTTAATAATGGTACTTCTTTAATACCATCAAGTACTTTTTCAAACTGAGTCATGTTTTCGAAAATACCATGTGTACATTCAGAAAATGAAATAATATATCGAATCTCAGTTCCAGTTGAATCGGTTCCTCGAGGAACATCAGCTGCA
>CAYJLQ010000161.1:0-2100 GCA_964370725.1 uncultured Treponemataceae bacterium | reverse complement strand
CAGCAAGAGTTAAAATTGCAAAGTCAGTAATAAGCCATTCTTTTCGGTTATCAGAAATAAGTGCAACGTGTGAACCTTTTTCCATGCCAATGCTTTTAAAAGCTAATGCTAGAGTTAAAACACTATCGTACATTTGCTTGTACGTATAGTTTACAAATTTGCCATTATCATCTTTTGATGCTTGAGCAACCACATCAGGGCATTCTATTGCCCTAGATCGAATAAGTAACGCAAGATTAACTGGTAAAGTTTTATCTGCGTGTTTTAAGTTTGGTTGTATAACATGTGAATTTTTCATAGCAATATTATAACACATAATTTTAAAATCTGTCAAAGAAAAAAAGAGTTTTTTTGTAGATTTAAATAAAAAAAAAGTATAAAATAAGGTATGACAGAAACATATCTAGCGAAACTGGGTGAATTAACTCTAAAAGGTTCAAATATTAAGCTATTTGAAAAACAACTTCTTAAAAATATTCGATATTCTCTAAAGGGTCTTGGTACAAAAGTAACACTTCGAGCTGGAAGAATGTACATTGACTGCGATGAAAATGCATGCGAAGCAGTTGAATACGCTTTAAAGCACTTAATCGGAATTACTGGTTGGGCAAAAACTAGAGTGTGTGAAAAAGACATTGATTCAATGCGAGCTGCTGTAATGGAAGAAGCTTTAATTGGAAAAGCTTTAGGGGCAAAAACATTTAAACTTGAAGCAAGAAGAAGTCAAAAAACATTTCCTATGAACTCTTATGAAATTTGCAGAGAAGCATCTTCAGAAGTGTTTTCTCAAGGAATACTTGCTGTTGATGTACATAAGCCAGACCTAACAATTACAATAGAGGTTCGTGAACGATGCTTTGTATATTCTGATGCACATAAAGGCTGCAGAGGCTTACCAGTAGGAACTGGAAGAAAAGGTTTATTATTGCTATCTGGTGGGATTGATTCCCCTGTTGCAGGCTACAGAATGCTTAGAAGAGGTATGAAAATTGAATGTATCTATTTTCATGCATACCCGTATACATCAGATGAGGCACAAAAGAAAGTAGAAGATTTAGCTGCAATTTTAGCACGATTTGGTGTAGAAACTCATATTAATATTATTCCTTTTACAGATGTACAAATGAGAATAAAGCAAAAAAGTCCTGAGGAATGGTCAACCTTATTACTTAGAATGTGTATGATGAAGGTAGCATGTATTTTAGCGGAACGATTGGGTGCAAAATGTTTAATTACTGGTGAAAGCTTAGGGCAAGTTGCAAGTCAAACGGTAGAAAATATGGCTGTAACTGAAAGCGCTTGTAATATTCCCCTACTTCGCCCTTTGGTTGGCTTAGATAAACAGGAAATAATTGAAACATCTGTTCAAATAGGAACCTATGATACATCAATATTACCGTATGAAGATTGCTGTGTTTTATTTTCTCCAAAACACCCCATCATACATGGGTCAATGAAAGAAGCACAAAAACTTTATGAAGAACTTGAATGTGAAGATTTAATTCAAGATGCATTTGAAAAACGAGAAGTAAAAAGTTTTTCAGTACTTACTTCAAGGCCTGAATAATATTATAAAGTTTTATTGTATAAATAATCAGCAACAACTGTCATATTTTTATCTATAGGCAGTTGTTCTAAGTATTGTTGGACCTCTTCGAGCTTTGAATCGTTATTTAATAAGTCATATGCTTTTTTAGCGATATCTTTTGGCTTTCTAATAAACCAACCAACCTTGTGTTTAACGGCAAAATGAACATTTCCTAACTCTTGACCATGTAAGTATGTTGGAATGATTACTGGTCTTTTTGAACCTAAGACCTCAAAAATAGTAGAGGCACCAGGCTTAATTATTGCAAGATCACAAACATGTATAAGTTCATCCATATTTGTTACATAGCCCATTATCCGAAGGTCAATATTTGGATGCAGCTGAGCTACTACATCTAATATTTTTTTAGATGGCTTATCATTACCACATACTACTAAAATTGTAAAATTTGGTTTTAGCCTTAAAAGTTGCTGTACAATAAGAACTAAATTTGGAAGTCCCCCTGCTCCGCCAGTAACAAGCAATACCTTTTTATCTTTTTCAATACTAAG
>CAYJLQ010000160.1:0-3805 GCA_964370725.1 uncultured Treponemataceae bacterium | reverse complement strand
CTTGTTGTTACAGGTTGTATGGCAGAGCGACTTAAAGACGATTTAAAACGAGATTTTCCCGTAGTTGATTATGCTATTGGAAACTTTCAAAAACAGCATTTTGCAGATATTGCCATTAACATTGAAAAAGAAAATCTTAAAAATACTCAAAACTTCGCATTAAAACCAAAGCCAATAAAAGACTTTGAAGCAGAACCTGTGTATACCTTTGCTCCATATTCTGCAGAGCCTGGTGCTTTTCAAGCATTTGTTCCAATTATGCATGGTTGTAATAATTTTTGCACATACTGCATTGTTCCCTATGTTCGAGGCCGTGAAGTTTCTAGAAACCCTAACGAAATACTCAATGAAATTGATGAACTTTCAAAACGTGGCGTAAAAGAGATAACAGTTTTAGGTCAAAATGTAAACTCATTTATGTGGAAGGATGAAAATGGAGCCATTGACTTTCCAACTCTTATGGAAAAAATAGCCTTACGGTTGGAAGAAACAAAGTCTCCTATAGAGTGGGTACGCTTTATGTCGAGCCACCCAAAAGACTTATCAGACAAGCTGATTGATGTAATTGTTGCGCACAGAGTACTGTGTCGCCACATTCATATACCTGTACAGCATGGATCAACCAAAATTTTGGAATCTATGAATAGGAAATATACACGAGAAGAATATCTAGCCTTAGTTGATAGAATTAGGGCAAAAATTCCAAATGTTTCTCTTACAACGGATATTCTCTTAGGTTTCCCTGGCGAAACAAATGAAGACTACGAGCAAACATTGGACTTAGTTGAAAAAGTTCAGTACGAAATGGCTTTTATGTACTATTACAATCCTCGAACAGGTACCCCTGCATGCGATTTTCCTGATCAGGTAGACGTAGAAATAAAAAAAGAACGTTTAGCAAAGCTTATAGATATGCAAAGGGCAATAATACATTCAATGTACGAAGAAAGGCTTGGGCGTGTTGTAAGAGTTATTGCAGAAGATTTTTCTAAAGATTCAAAAGAAGAGCTAATTGGGCGTACTGAAGAAGATGCTCATGTTGTATTTAAAGCAGGCGAAGATGTTATTGGTAGTTTTGTTAATGTTCGACTTGATGAGTTGCACGGAAATACATTCCGTGGTACAATAGTGTAATAGATAGGAGAGTCTAATGCCTTGGAAACTAATTTTATTTTTACTATGCATTGTTGCAACAACATTTTTTGTTGGCTTTAATCTTGAAAACTCATGTAATATAAATCTTGTTTTTAAAACATATGAAAATGTTCCTGTATTCTTAACAGTGCTTATTTCTTTTGTCTCTGGTATAGTAATTGCACTGCTTTTTTCGGTAGGTATGAGAATATCTAGTGCTGAAAAAAAGGCAAAATCATCAAAAGAACAAAAATCTCAAAAAGTAGATGCAAAAAAAGACTTGCAAAACAAAACTGCACCTGTAACGCATGTTTTAGATGAAAAGGTAGCTAAAAAACCTTCGTTCCTAGATAAAGGCAAAAAAATGCTTGCTAAAAAAAGTCAAGAACAAAAACCAACTTCGACTGCAGGAGAGTCTCCAATAATTCACTTAGATGATAACGCAGGTGGGAAATGATAAAAAAAATACTGTGTTTAATTCTTGTACTTTGTTTTTTTATACCGTCTTTTTCTCAGTCGAGTGTACAGAAAATTCTTTCAGATGATAACGCCATAGAGATTACTGTAAGTGAATTAAAAACTCTTGTACAAAACGGAAAAACAAGCGACGAAAAGTATGAAGCTGCTCTTGTTCTTGCTCAAATACAAGAACAATTTGGTGAATATACAGATGCTAGTCTTTATTATACAACAGCAGCAAGTATAGTAGGAACACAAACTGCAAAAGGTCAAGATCACCTTCTTGGGGCTATTCGCTGTGCATTATTAGTAGGGGATGTTTCGAGAGCAGACTTTTTACTTAGTACTGCTTTATCTTCTATAACTGACACAAGTGCAAAAGCACGTGCAAATCTATATGCAGTTTGGAGTTGGATAATAAAATCTGAAAATGAAGAAGAACTTGCAGGGCCTATTACAGTGCTTAAATCCTATGTTACGTTAGAAGGAATGAAATCTGTTAAGCCTTCTGTATTAATTACTTTATACCATCTTACTGAAGACAAAGCATGGGCAGATCAGCTCAAAAATGAGTTTCCAAATGCCCCTGAAAATGCTGTTGTGCAAGGGAATGCACAGATGTTCCCTAGCCCCTTTTGGTTTTTTTCTACAATAAAAGAATAGCTATCGCAGTATTTGTTGTAATGTAATATTTTGAGCAATACTTGTAGTAACGTGTGTTGCTCCAATATTTACAGGAATAAACACAATTTGTAAGCTTGCAGTTTCGGTTGGAGCGATAACTTGTGTTCGATAAAATCCATTAAATAAATTTGAATCCGAGTCATTATTCCTAAACTGAATTAGCTGTTCTCCATAAACAGTGAAAAGTGTAAAAACTCCACTAGATTGGCTTGTTCCTTTTTTAAGTGTAAACATTGATGGAGTAAATGTTGCAACCTCACCTGTATCAGTTTCCCATATTTTTTCTGACGTTGTTTGTAATAATTCCACTATTGAGGAGTCGCTCTGATTTTGGGATCCGTCTTCTTGGATGCTAGCACTATCAATTTCTTGTTTTTTATAATTGCCATCCCATGTTGTGTTTGGTGTTGCAACCATTGTGAGTGTATCTGTTGCCTTTACTCGTATTTCGTCAAGTGAAATGAGTGTGATATCTATTCGTCGTAGCAGTGCAGGTAAATTTCTATTTGTTGCATAGATAAGAATACCGTTGCGCCGTAAAATGCTACTTTCCCAAATATATATTTCTGCTGTGTCATTATTTAGAAATGTTATTGTTTTTGTATCGTAGTCAACAGATAAAAACGGAGGAGGGGTAAGTGTTGATGTAGAATGTAGCCAAGTATTACTTAAAAAGCGTCCAAAAGTTTTTTCTGTTCCATCTTGTATTTTTGCTAATTCTTGCGCATTAATGTTTCTACCCAGTATTCTTGTTTGTGTAATATGCTCATATTTTTGTGTTGTTGCGTCCCAGTCATACATAATTTGTAATTGATCTAAAGAACCCTGTGTAGAAGATGGGTCAGATGAGTATACCCAAATTGGGAAACTGTCGCCATCTTCACTAGAAAATGCATATGAACTACTACGAGTATTTTGGGTTATAAAAATAGTTCCATCGGCTTTAAAATCTGCTATAAGCCGTAAATTTACATTTGAAGTATTAGATGTTGCAAGCCACGCTTGTAATATTGCTTCATTCGTTTGCGAATAACCATTTATTATGAGTGAGTTTGCATGTGTTCCAGTAATATCTAATACATCAATTGAAAAAGTATTAACTTGTTGTATCTGTGTTTCTAATTCGTAAGATCTTTCATATGCGGCAAAAAGAGGATTGTATAATCCTATTACAACCTTAATGAAGGGACTTTCAGAGTTTTTTACTGCTATAATTTGATCTGAGTAATTATCTAAGTTAAAGTCTACAGGCAGTGCTGTAACCAATATTTCATCGGGGAAAAGAGGAATTAATACTGTTATATCTTCGCTTTCTGGTAGCTGATCAGATTCTTGTCCTGTATTTTGTTCAGTGTTAACGTTATCGGTAAAGTTATATGATTGAATTGTTGAGTTTGAATCTGAAAAGTCAACATTTTCTCGTATAATTATAAAAATGATAACCAAGCCAACAAGGATAAATAGAATAGAAGTTAATTTTTTCATACTATACTATACAATGTTATGCTGTTTTTAACAAGTATTTTTA
>CAYJLQ010000159.1:0-3831 GCA_964370725.1 uncultured Treponemataceae bacterium | reverse complement strand
GCCGAAAGGGGGTGAACACATTGGCACATATCATTATTGATGATTCTGAAAACCTCGAAAAAGCAATTAAACGCTTTAAACGAATGGTTGAAAAAGAAGGTATTATCCGCGAATACAAAAAACGCGAATATTACGAAAAGCCTTCAACAATCTTAAACAGAAAAAACAAAACCCTTCAACGTAAACTGATGAAGAAAAAGCGTAGTGCAAAAAACACTCGGAACGCTTACTAAGATGAAGACTATTATCAAAGCTTCGACTTCCATGTCGAAGCTTTTTTCATACACAATTCTACTCATTTTTATGCTTTTTTCAGTACCTTCCTGTGTTAGCACTTCTCACCAAAATAAAAACATTACTGAAACACTGCACACCGCAATAACACATCAAAAAGTTACTAAAGAAAACCTTATATACCATTTAGTTACAATTCAGTTAAACCATGATGCCATTTCAATTGTCGCAACACCCCCAGAGCAAGAAAATGCTTTTGAAACTATTGGCAAAACAACCAATGCATTTGCAAAAGAAAATAATGCAATAATAGCAATAAATGCTAGCCCATTTTCATACCCTTTAACACGGTTTTCACCAAAAAGAAACATTGAGGGATTATATATCTATGAGGGAAACAGTGTTTCAAGCCCATTAACGCAATATGCAGCACTTTGTTTTACCGAAGATAAAAAAGCTTTTATTGTAAACTCACAAACAGATAAAATGGCAAGCGATGCATACTTTGCCTTTGGAGGATTTTGGACTATTTTAGAAAATAACGAAATACTTCAATTTCAAAACATTCAAGATGCGCGTACAGCAATTGGCATAAGCGAAGACGGTTTTACATTGTATATTTTAAACGTTGAAAAGAATAACCATAGCTTTGGTTTAAACTACATGGAATGCGCAAAAATACTTCAAAATGCAGGAGCAACGAAAGCAATGCAATTTGACGGCGGGGGATCATCTAGTCTTATACTACCCCATACAAATACCAATTCAGTTCATTCAAATCGAAAAGTTGCAAATAATCTTGGATTTAAAATCGATGTAAAAAACTAATTCCTCAAAAAAAGAATACCTTTTTTTTACAGGTATTCACTTGACCAATTGTCAATTATCAACTATCATTATTATATGGCTGTCATAACGACTCAACAAATAAACAACTACTACGAGCACTATCGTGATACAAATGTTATTTTCTCAAGAGAAGTACTAAAAGTATTACGCATTGATCCCCGTCAAATATACATAAAATGCACAGGGGCACAATGGGCATGTATTATTAACTCAGCTTCACTCATGCAAGCAAAGATAATTGTTGGGACAAAAGGCGGTGCTTATGCTGCAATTCAAAAACTAAACACACCAGTAAGTTTACGCTTTTTCTTTACAGACGATTATGGCAAACCAATGAGCTTATTCGTAAACTCACGAATTACAGACATTCAAGCCTATATGGATTCTACCGACCTAGCAATAGCAACACTCGACTACAATGGAAAACCACCTGATGATTTAATTGTAGCCCTAGGTAGTTTACTAGAAGCTAAAAGCAATTATGCCAAACGCTCTGAAGAACGTATACCAATTACACCCGACTCAATGAGAAGGCTTAGTCTTTATAAAAAAGAAACATTAGTATTTATTGACAAGGTTCCGAGAAACTGCATTGTAAGAGACTTATCCTTTAGTGGGGCAAAAGTTCTTATGATGGGCGTGCCTCAATTTTTACAAAACAAAGATACTATATTACGATTAACATTTGAAGAGCCTCAAGAGCTACTTGACATAGCTGGAAAAGTTGTACAAGTAGAAAATATTGAAGGAAGAAAAGATTTGGTTGCATTTTCAATGAAATTCACAGAAGAGCTAATCCCTATTTCATATAAACTGCATATTAACAAATTCCTTACATCTTTCCGGAAAAAAATGCTTAATGCTAGCGAAGATGGCATCCAATACAGCGATGATCCTCCAGCAGCCCCACCGGCACCAGCCAAAGAGGAAGAGCCTAAACCGGAAAACACAAGTACGGAACAAGACACACAGGAAAAATAATTATGAACCCATCAAATCCGTTGGATAGCTTACTTTACATATCCTTACCAGAGGATTTTATAAGTGAAAATTCAAACTTTACACTTGATCCAACAGTGCGCTTACCAGTGCAAAGAGAATCACTTTCAGAAGATGAAAAAACTTTTTCCATTGAAAATCTTACATGGGAGCAAATTCTAGCTGGGATACTTACTGTCCTTGCATACGACAAAAAAAACGAACATAAAAAGTACTACCGATCAATATTACTTGCAGCAAAACCAAACATCAAACAAGAACTAACCGATGCTGCAATTCTTAAAGCAAAAAATGAAGATTTTGATGTAGCCGAAGAAATTTTTTTAGCCTTACAAGGTATCGACGAAGAAGACATGGCAAACATCTTAAACATGGCACTCTTTTTTGATCAAAGAGCTGACTCCTACAGAAGGTCAAGCCTCTTTGAAGATGCAGACGCATATGACGAAAGTGCATTTATATATTATAAACAAGCTATGGAAGCAGAAGAGCTCATTCCAGATGCATTTTTTAATGCAGGATTCTTTTTCTTAAAACAAAAGAATTTTTCGCGAGCCAAAGAATGCTTTGAAACATATGTAACACTAACAGAAAATTTTACAGAAGAGCAACTTGGAAAAAATGGCGATTACAAGAGAGAGAGAGCAAAAGAAATAGTTTCCGATATTGAAAAGCGTAACCTTGACGATGAACTTTTTAAAACCGCCTACGATTTTATTTCTATAGGAGAAGAAGAAAAAGGCCTTGAAGCAATTCGATCTTTTATTGAAAAAAATCCCACAGTTTGGAATGCATGGTTTATGCTCGGCTGGGCTCTCAGACGTTTAGAGCGTTGGGAAGATGCAAAGGCAGCTCTTGAACAAGCGCTACAATGCGAAGGGGCAAATACTGATACGTACAACGAGCTTGCGATATGTTTAACAGAACTTGGCGATTTCAATGGCGCAAAGTCATACCTAACAAAAGCAATGCAACTTGAAAGCGAAAATACGAAAATTATGTCAAACTTAGGATATATTGCTCTTAAAGAAGGCAATATTGAAGAAGCGAGACTTTTTTTCTTAGCAGTACTTGAGTTTGACCCTAATGATAAAATTGCTCAAGAAATGCTAAAAAGCTTAGAAGAGATGGGGTAACTCAGTTAAAAAAAAAGTACAAGGTTTAACAGCACCTTGTATAAGCATGTTTAATGGAGACAACATTGCGCAAACTAAAATATGTTTATACAGCTTTAACAGCACTCGGGATTTTTGCATTTCTAGCCCTTGCAATTACAGTATTTTGGCAACGCTCAGCAGATATTGAATCACTAGAAATTGAACGAGAACTACATGTTGCATCTCATAACAATGTTAATACTATTAACTTTTTGTTTGCAGAGTTTTCAAAAACCCTAAGCCTAGGGGCTAGAGGACTTGAAAAAAATCAGGATTATGCAAACGAAGCTCTTATTTCAGCATATCTACATGATATAAATGCTGAGGGCGGCTTTTTGTGCGTTAGCATTGACACCTCTGATAGCATTGTCCATACAGCTTGCGGTATTCATGCTCCGATAGCGAAAGACTTCACATCAATAAAACAAAAAAACTCTGATACTTACATATCTGAATTATATTATGATACACTACATAACGAATATGTAGTATCGGTTAGTGTTCCCATGAAAGCCCCCTTTGAAGGGCAATTTATTAATGGAAGAATAAGCTCTTCTGTACTTTCGCAAATGTTTGAAAAAAGCTTTTTTAC
>CAYJLQ010000158.1:0-3851 GCA_964370725.1 uncultured Treponemataceae bacterium | reverse complement strand
AAAATCTTGGCGTAAATATTGATGACCTTTGGGTTTCTCAGCCAGATACAGGTGAGCAAGCACTTGAAATAGCAGAGAGCTTAGTTCGCTCAGGAGCGGTTGATATTATTGTTGTAGACTCAGTTGCAGCTCTTACCCCTCAAGCCGAAATTGAAGGCGATATGGGTGCTTCACACATGGGTTTACAGGCACGTCTTATGAGTCAGGCACTCAGAAAACTCACAGCTATTATTGGTAAATCTAAAACAATTATAATTTTTATTAACCAAATAAGAATGAAAATTGGTGTTATGTTTGGTAACCCAGAAACAACCACTGGTGGTAATGCTCTTAAATTTTATGCATCATTGCGCTTAGAAGTTAGAAGAGTTGAATCAATTGATGCAAAAGGTGAAGAAGACGCCGTTGGTAACAGAGTGCGAGTAAAAATTGTAAAAAATAAAGTTGCGCCTCCTTTTAGAAAAGTTGAATTAGACATTATGTTTGGTAAGGGTGTTTCTGCAATTGCAAGTTTATTAGATTCTGCTGTTAGACATGGCTTTATTGATAAAAAAGGTGCTTGGTATACAACTGAAACTGAAAAAGTAGGGCAAGGGCGAGAAAATGCAATTAATTTCTTAGAGCAAAACCCAGATTTTACATTTGAAGTTGAAAAGAAAATTCGTGAAAAGCTTTTCCCTGGACAAGTATTAAAGGAGCAACCTAAACAAAAGAAAGCTGCTTCTACTCCAGCAAAGGCTGAAACTGAAGATAATCTTAGTGGAGATTTATTCTAAGATGCATCCAGTAGTGCTGTCGTTAGGCTCAAATAATATGTTTTCTTATGAAGGTGAAGATCTTTCACCTCATAAGATTCTAATAATGGCAGTAAATAAGCTCAATGACTTTATGCAAGTGATTGCTGTATCATCACTATATATTACTAAGCCAATGTATTATGAAGATCAAGAGAACTTTCATAATATTGCAGTATATGGGCTATATAATGGAACAGCACAAGAACTACTACATTGCACTCAATCTATCGAAACCACTTTGGGCCGAGATAGAGCAAAAGAAATACGAAATGGGCCTAGAACTTTGGATATAGATATTTTGCTAGTTTCAGATTTACTAATTGAATCTGAAACGCTTAGTATTCCTCATCCAAAAATGCATGAAAGAGCATTTGTTCTTGTACCAATGCTTGAGATTTTACCAAAAAATGCCGATACTATTAATAGGGATTACTATGCGCGCTGCTTAAATCAATTAGACAGCACAGATGTAGTAAATAAAATTCCCTTTATTGTGGAGGAAAGAGATGGAGCTAGAGCATAGTACTGATGCAGACATTCGAACATATAACTTAACACAGTTTGAAGGTCCTTTAGATTTATTGTTATCATTAATTAAGAAAAATGAAGTAAATATTTACGACATTCCAATTGGTGATATTACTGAGCAATATTTAGATTATTTAGATTATGCAGTTGTAACAGATCTTGAAAATTTAACCGAGTTCTATTCACTAGCTGCTGAACTAATTTATATTAAGTCTCATTTATTGCTACCGGTTGAAACAACATTTGATGATGAATATGAAGATCCAAGACAAGAACTTGTAGATAAACTTATTGAATATCAAAAGTTTAAGAAGCTTTCTGAGCTTATTGAAGAAAAAGAAGAAGAAACAGAGTGGAATGTTGAAAGAAAGAAAATCCAAAATGTTCTTCCATTTGAAGAAGAAGAGCTTTGGGAAAAAATTGATACTTGGACACTTATGAAAACTTTTACACAACTTGTAGGAACTCACTCAGGTGATAAAATTATGAGTATGTATGAAGAAATATCTGTTGGCGAAAAAATAACCCTAATGAATGAATATTTCGAAAACAAGGGTGAATGTTTTTTTACTGATTTAATTATTAGAAAAGAAAGTATTATGGATATTGTGTGTGCTTTTATGGCAATTTTAGAGGCCGTAAAGTTTCACTCAGCATGTATACTTCAAAATAGAATGTTTGGTGACATTAAAATCATGCCGGTTAAGGCAGCATAATAGTGGGGTTACACGTGGATTTAGAAAAAGAAACAGCGCTTGTTGAAGCTATTTTCTTTTTAGAAGGTGAGTCTTTAAGCGTAGATGCTTTAGTAAGAGCTTCTAATTTATCAAAAGACGTTGTTCAAATGTGCATAGAAAAAATCAAAGAACGATACAGCGCCAATGATTCTGCGTTAGAATTACAGCAAATTGGTGGCGGATGGCTTCTTTGTGTTAAAAAAGATCTATGGGGATTTTTAAAAGAGCGATATGGTAAAAAGAACGAAGGTAAACTTTCTAAAGCAGCTTTAGAAACATTGTCTATTATAGCATACTCTCAGCCCATTACTCGGGGGGAAATTGAAGCAATTAGAGGTGTTTCTGCAGATAATATGATACGCCACCTTTTTGAACGTAATATGATAAAAGAAGTAGGAAAAAAGGATATTCCTGGAAAGCCAGTACAATATGGCACCACCAAAGAATTTTTGAAAATATTTAGGCTTAATAGTATTTCAGATTTGCCTAAGTTAGATGAAACAGAGAGTGAAAGATTTGAACTTGCAAGATAATATTCGTTTACAGCTATATTTAGCACGCTGTGGAGTTGCTAGTAGACGCGCTTCAGAAGCATTTATTGCTGATGGTAGAGTTAGCGTTAATGGAACTATTGTAACTGAACAGGGTACAAAGGTTAGCGTAACTGATGTTGTTTGCGTAGATGGTAAAAAAATATCTTTAGAAGAAAAAAAACGCTATGTCGTTCTTAATAAGCCTGCTGGTTATGTGTGCAGTTTAAGTGATGAAAAAAATAGGGAAGTAGCGGCCGATTTATTAAAACCTCATTTTCAAGAAAGACTCTTTAATGTTGGGCGCCTTGACATGTTTTCTGAAGGTCTTATCATATTTACAAATGACGGTGAGTTTATGCAACAGCTTTCTCATCCATCGTCTCAAGTAGAAAAAGAGTATGTTGTTGAAGCAAGTATGCCTATACCAGAAACCCTAATAGAAAAATTTCAATCCGGAATTAGAGTAGAGGGAATCTTTTACAAATGTAGAAGTGCTGAATTATTAGGTAAACGCAAGGCAAAAATTGTTTTGATAGAAGGCAAGAATAGAGAAATTAGACGTGTCTTTGAACATTTTCAAATCGGTATAAAACAGCTTATTAGAACAAGAATAGGTCACATATCATTAGACAACTTAAAAAAAGGCGACTTTAGGGAATTAACACTAAAAGATATTGAAGCTTTTTTTATCTAAGATAAAAGGAATATATATGATTGTAGCAATAGACGGACCAAGTGGAACAGGGAAAAGTACTGTAGCTAAGCGTGTAGCAGAAAAACTTTCAATTGCATTTTTAAACTCAGGTAGTTTTTACAGAGCGTGCGCTTTAACTGCAATTAGAAATAATATTGACATTTCTAATGAAGAAGCTGTATACAGCATAGTTAAAGACCTAACATTTGATTACATTGATGAGCATGTAGTTATTAATGGTGAAGATGTTGAGCATCTTTTACATTCTGCAGATATCGATTTAAACACCTCTAAAGTTTCTTGTATAGTGCCATTGAGGCTATTAATCAATGAAAAGTTACAAAGTTTAACTGGAAAGATTGATTTTGTATGCGAAGGGCGCGATATGACCACGGTTGTATTTCCAAACGCAGAGCACAAATTTTACCTTGATGCGTCTGTAGATGAACAAGCAAGTAGACGTTTTAAGCAGCGGCCAGATGGTAAAACTTTAGAAGAAATACGTCAAGCAATTATAGAAAGAGATGAAATAGATCGCAATAAAGTAGTAGGTTCATTAAAA
>CAYJLQ010000157.1:1984-3957 GCA_964370725.1 uncultured Treponemataceae bacterium | reverse complement strand
ATAATGGTGCTATGATAGCAGGGCTTGGATATAAGTACTTAGAACGTGGTGAAACTAGTGATTGGGATACAACTGCTAGTGCTAGGGTAGAAGGCTTTAGAAAAAAAGTTCATAGAAATTAAGGTTTAATATTTGCTCATTTTTTATGTAGACTTTTCTCTATATGCATTATCTTAGTTGATTTTTTCATTGCAATGTGATATCATTTTCTTATGCAAGACTATACAATTTCTTCAGAAAGTGCTGTAGGCCAACGACTCGATAAAATAGCTGATGGCGATGTTATTTCATACCTTACTTTTAAAAATAGTAAGGTAGATTTATCTGTTGGGAAAATTACCTTAGGTAGAGCTCCAACTAATACCATTGTTATTGAGAATAAACTGGCAAGCCGAAACCATGCTATAATTCAAAAAATTCGTGACGAGTTTTTCTTAAAAGATATGGGAAGTACTAATGGCACATTTTTGAATGGGATGCGTGTTCCAGCAGATAAATATGTGCGCATACATCGTGGAGACAAAATAACTATCGGAAACGATAATATTGTTATGTCCTAGAGCGCTCCTTATCTAAGCCGGATTATGTATGAACCCAAAACGCATTTTTGCAAAATATAAGCTACCTCAATGTACCGATTTAGAATCTAAAATTACAAATACTATCGAAGTGCTTAAAAATGAGCCTGCGCTCTTGCGTCCTTTAGATGACACCGATTGTGCAGGCGCTTTTTTAGATTTAGCTTCTTTTAATAATTCTATTCCAGTTGTACTTGTCCCAGACCTTCATGCACGTTTTGATTTTTTCAATGAAATACTAAATTTTTCGTATCAATTTGATGAAAAGCTTATGACAATACAAGAAGCGCTTGCTGAAGAAAAGGTTTGTGTAGTTTGTGTTGGAGATGGCTTACATTCAGAAAGGCGCGGCTATGAGCGATGGCAACAAGCGCAAAAAGACTGGCTAAAAGGCAAAACCGTAAACGATCATATGTGCCTTGAAATGGAAGATGGCTTAACCTTAATGTCTTCTATCATGGATACAAAGCAAAACTATCCCAATTACTTTCATTTTTTGAAAGGAAATCATGAAAACATCTTAAATACTAATACGAGTGGTAACTTGCCTTTTAGAAAGTTTGCAGCAGAAGGTGAAATGGTAAAAGACTTTATGCTTACCCTCTACGGTCGAGATATTACAAAGGCCTATGCAAATTTTGAGCTCAATTTGCCATTATTTGTAAGGGGTGAGAATTTTCTTGTTTCTCATGCAGAGCCTATTAGAGCTTTTTCAAAAGATGATTTAATTAACGCTTATTTTGATGATTCAATAATTACAGGGCTTACGTGGACTCGATGCGATGAAGCTGAAGATACAGCTGTAAAAACTATGTTAGACACACTATTGCCTGACACTGCAAATTCTGTGTACTTTGCAGGGCATAGAACTGTTACAGGTACTCATAGGGCGCTAAGAGATGGTAAGTTTATACAAATTCATAATCCAAATGAACATTATATTTCTATAGTGCATCCACAAAGGGCATTTAATCCTTTAACCGATATATATAATACTAAAACGAACCAAAGAGCTGAAAGTTAACTATAAGTGACTTAAAAGGAGACATACAATGGGTGATATACCTGAAAAAATTGGAAAATATAAGATTCAAGATATAGTAGCACGCGGTGGAATGGGTGTTGTGTACAAGGCTATGCATCCTAACCTAAAACATCAAGTAGTTATTAAAAAGTTAACCATACGTGGAAATAAGCCGTTATTGGAACGATTTAAAAGAGAAGCGCGAGTACTTCTTGAACTTCAGCACGCAAATATTGTTAGAATGTTTGATTATTTTACAGAGGGTTCTTTTCATTACATTGTTTTAGAGCTTGTTGATGGGATGTCTCTTGATAAGCTAATTAGAAAGTCTACAAAATTATCATGGCCTACAGCACTCCTTATTGTACGAG
>CAYJLQ010000157.1:0-1974 GCA_964370725.1 uncultured Treponemataceae bacterium | reverse complement strand
CTCTTGTAAGGCTTTAAAATTTGCTCATTCTAAGGGTGTTATTCACCGCGATATTAAACCTGGAAATATACTAATTTCGTCAAAAGGTGAAATTAAGCTAGCAGATTTTGGTATAGCTTCGGCCGAAAAAGAAAATGCTGTAGAAGACGATATTACACAAGCTGGTATTACACTTGGAACACCTGCCTATATGCCACCTGAACAATTTGAAGATAGTAAAAATGTAGACGCGCGAGCCGATATTTATGCGATGGGTGTAATGCTATATGAAATGGTTACAGGCAAAAAGCCCTATGGCGTAAGTATGGTTCCAGAAACGCTTATTCAAATTAAAAAAGGGCAATATACTAACCCTTCTAAATTAGAACCAGTTCCATATGGAATTAATAGAATAATAAAGAAAATGATGCACCCAAATGCACAAAAACGATATAAGAACGCAGATGCAGTTTTAAAGGCTGTAAATAAAGAGCTAAATAAATTTGATATAAAGCCAATTAGAGTATCAATGGTTAAACTAATGCTTATGCAAAAATATACAGAGCCAACTTTTGTGCCAAAGAACAAAGCCTTGCACAAAATTTTTACTATTGCAGCAGCTTCTATTGTAGCTGTTGCCGGTGGGCTTTTTGCATGGCATCAAGGGTATATACATACAACGCTTTTAAGAAGTATTTATACTCCTGTTAGCATTACCTTAGAAACATCAAAAACATCTGCAATAAGTACTGGTGTCCCTATGAGTGCTCAGTTTTATTACAATGATAATGCTGATATTCCATCTGTGCGTAATAGTTTTAGAGATTTTAAGAAAATGCAAGAAACAAATGAAAGTGAAGTATACACAACTAAGGACTTATTTGTAAAACCAGGCATGTACAGGGTAAAGGTTGTAGTTGGTTCGGATGTTTTTTGGAAGTCTTTACATGTTGATGGCAATGCCCAAAATGTTGTGTTTGATATACATACAGCTGACATTAGAGTTTTAAATGTAAATACAGCTGCCTTTGACATGGAAACAGGTGAAGATATTACAAGCGAAACAGATTTTTCTGTTTTGTTGAATGGTGAATGGAAAAATCTTCCTGAGCTATCTCATGATGAATTAAAAACTGGTAGTATACTCAAAATAAGAGCATCAGCAGAGGGCTATGTTACGGAAAATTTTTCGCTTTTAATCGAGTGGTACCAGGATGAATTGACTATTGAATCTCTTATGGAGCGAAAATAGCTAATTTTACAATAATTTGTGAATAAGTGTAAAAAAAAGGTATATTTTCTATTAAAAAAATGATTTTTCTTGATTTCTCAATATTTCTGTGTTACTATATATAGTACGATGGGAGGATTTATGAAAAATACTGGGGAAGCGGTAAATAGCGATGTTTTATCGCTAGAGGAAAATTTACATGAGGTGTTTGATTCTGCTACAGAATTATTACACTTATCTGCACTTGAAAAATCAAAGATAACTATGAGTGGTGTTGCCTTATTTATTGCAGCTATGCCATTTGTTGCAGGATGCAATGATGCAAAAGAAAAATCTCTTACACATTTATCAATCTATGTAAATAAAATACGTACACTTGAAAATGCACGAGATTACGTTCCTGAAGCTGCATCAAGTGTGTATGAAGACTTAGCTATTTTATCTTCATTTGAAGGCGGGGATGAAAATATCGTGAACCATGGTATGTTAATCTTAGCTCTTATTATGCTTGAATCCTATAAGGATAGAACATTTTCTGATCTTGAAAGAGGTGTAGAAAATCCTTTAAATAATGGTACTTGGGATTATTATATATTAAAAGCAAGTCTATTAGATGACATTAAAGGCTTTTCATGCCCTGAACTTGATTCATTGGTACTATCTGAATCAGGCTTATTAATAAATCATTTTTAAAAAAGTTTGAATTCCATAAGGACGACGTTAAAAATAGCAAAGCTGTTTTATACGGACGTCTACATTGTTTT
>CAYJLQ010000156.1:0-3964 GCA_964370725.1 uncultured Treponemataceae bacterium | reverse complement strand
CACAAGACAACGAAGTAACAAGTTTTCTAGTACAATAAACAAAAAGCCATTCAAAGCACCTTTGCTAAGAATGGCTTTTTTGTGTCCAGTCTATTAAGCCATAAAAAAGGCGATTTGGTAAAATCCAAATCGCCTTTATATTTAATAACTAGTTGCGTAATTTATTTCCAAACTTTTGGAAGAACTACAAGTCCTGCTACAAAAAGAGCTAAGACTGTAATCCAAGCAGCTACTAAACTCATAGTAATACCGCCTACAATAAAACCAATAAAAGCACACACAGCAATAAACAAAGCATATGGTAACTGTGTTGTTACGTGTTCTAAGTGAGGGCAACTTGCACCCGTTGATGACAGAATAGTAGTATCTGAAATAGGAGAAGCATGGTCTCCAAAAACAGCCCCACCAAGCACAGCAGAAATACAAATAAATGATACATTTAAAATTTCAGCACTAGCCATACCTTGAGCAGTAGCAAGCCCTGTTGCTATAGGCATAATGAGTGGAATCATAATACCAAATGTTCCCCAACTTGTTCCTGTTGCAAAAGCAATAACAGCTGAAAGAATAAAAACGATAGCAGGAATAATCCAAAAAGGAAAACCACTTTCAATAACAATTTGTGAAAGATATACACCCAAGCCAAGCCCGCCATCTGCTGGAGACGATTTAATAATTGCACCAATAGACCAAGCCATAGTTAGGATGATTAGAGCTGGAATCATGGATTTAATTCCGTTTCGTAATGCTTCACCAGCTGTATGCAATGTCATTAATTTTCGAGCTAAGTAATAAATATATGTTACAAAAATAGTAAAGATGATTGCATAAAACAATGCATATGATGAGTCAGTATTATTAAAAGCTTCGCTAATAGACATAGATGCAATTGCTTGACTTAAAGTAGTAATACTTTCACCATCAATAGCGCCTAACCATGTTACAGCAGGGAAAAAGACTACAGCACTAACAATTAACACAATGATAGGGAAAAGCATATCAAGCGGCTTTGCTTTTTCATTTTGTTCTTCTTCTATATCACCAGAAGTTACACCATACATTTCTTCATTCCAAAGCTTACCAGTTTGTTTAGTAAAAGCTTCAGAGCGAGCCATAGGACCAAAATCTCTTTTTAAGAATATTACAGCTAAAACCATTATAAGAGCTGTTAAAGCATATAAGTTATATGGAATTGATCGTACAAAGAATTCAAGATCAGTAACGCCTAACGAATCAAAACCTTCAGAAGAACGTATAATTGACATTACCGTTACAACCCAGCTAGAAATTGGAGCCAGAATACAAATTGGGGCTGCAGTTGAGTCTAAGATGTATGAAAGTTTAGCTCTAGATACGAGGTTTTTATCATTTATAGGTCTCATTACAGTTCCTACTGTAAGAGAATTAAAATAGTCATCAATAAAAATTATTATACCAAAAATAAAGGTCATGAATTGAGAACTTGTACCACTTTTTAATTTTGACGAAGCCCAACGACCAAAGGCACCAGCAGCACCTGTTTTTGATAGCATTCCAACCAAGGCCCCAAGCAAAGCACAGAATAAGAAAATACGAATATTCCAACCATCAGCTAAAGAACCAGCTAATAAATCAGAAACGTTCATCAGTGCAATAATAGGATTTCCACCTGCTACAATAAGTGTTCCAGATAAGATTCCTAAAAACAAAGAAACAATTACATCTTTTGTTATAAATGCAAGTACAATTGTTAGTAACGGGGGAATAATACCCCACATCCCAAAGTGTTCCATAAATCCTCCATGTAAAAGAGATAACAAAACAATAACAAATTTTTGCTATTCCCTCTTTCACAAAATAATAATCTATAGTAATATTATCATGTATTTAATTAAAAATATAGTATATATTTTCAAAATTTATGCAAAAAATACATATTTTACTATTAACTAGGATTCAAAATGAAAGACACAAAAATCTGCTTATGCTTAACAGCCCCAACATTAAAGCGTAACCTTGAAATATTAAATGAGTATCGCAAATGGATAGATATTGCAGAATTACGCGCAGACTACCTAACCCCCGATGAAGCTTTGAATATTCGAAAGTTTCCAGAACTTGCAAAGATACCAACAATACTAACAGTTCGCAGAACGTGTGACGGTGGAACATTCTCTGGAGGTGAGTCAGGTCGAACAACTATATTTGCTCGAGGGCTTTCATTTGCCGACCAAGATGCAAGTAAAAATTTTGCCTATGTAGACTTAGAAGAAGATTTTAATGTTCCCAGCCTTCAAGATGCAGCCCTTGCTTTTAATATTAAAATTATTCGAAGCTATCATAACATGAAAGACTCCAATTTTGATTTTAATAAAAAAATGCTAAGCATGAAAAAAACAGGATTTGAAATTCCCAAAATTGCCTGTATGGCTAATAGTTTATCTGATGTTACAAAGGTTTTTAACGAAGTTAAAAATGTTGACTATGAGCATATTGTGTGTGCAATGAGTAACTATGGCGTTTCAACAAGAATTTTAGCAAAACAATTAGGTTCATTTTTAACCTACTGTTCCCCACCTAACACTGATATGATGTCAACCGTTATTGGACATATTGACCCCATAATGCTAAATGAACTATATGGTTTTAGAACCATGAACAAAAAAACAGATGTTTTTGGAGTAGCGGGATATCCTTTAACAAAAACAGATAGTCCAAAAATTCATGGAAAAGGATATAGAAGCCATGGTCTAAATGCTGTGTACATTCCTTTAAAATCTGAGACAGTAGAAGAAATTGTAGACTTTGCAAACGAAACTGCGGTAAAAGGAATATCTGTCACTGTCCCTCATAAAGAAAATATAATTCCTCTGTTAAAAGAAACATCAAAAGAAGTTGATGTAATTGGAGCCTGTAACACTATTCATAAAGAAAAAAATGGGTGGAAAGGCTACAATACCGATGCAGGTGGTTTCAAAAGAGCCCTTATTGAATTTTTAGGCACAGATAAGCTTAAAGGAAAAAAAGTAGCTCTAATTGGGGCAGGGGGAAGTGCAAAAGCCGTTGCTTACGCCCTCAACGAACTTGAATGCGATGTATGCATTTTTAATAGAACAATTATCAAAGCACGTAACATTGCAGATAAATATGGATTTAAGTATGCAGGTCTTGGTTTGGCAGTCCACGAATTAATAGAAGAATACTCTGAAATTATAATCCAAACGACACCAATAGGAATGGGCTTTGTAAAAGATGACCCAACAGAATCAGGAGACCCATTAGAATTTTACAACTTCCAAGGCCACGAAAAAGTGTACGATATAATCTACTATCCAGAAAAAACACCAATACTAGAAAGAGCCGAAAAAGCAGGTTGCAAAATTTGTAATGGGTACAATATGCTTCATTACCAAGCTTATGAACAATTTGAAATATTTACAGGAGTACAATATGAGTAAACTATCACAATCAGACCAAAAAAAAATTGTCGCCTATGAAGCAATAGACAGACTTATTGAACGCGGCCTTATCTTTTCAGGCGTAAAAATTGGATTAGGAACGGGATCAACAGCTGTTCATGCAGTATATCGCCTTGCAGAACATATTAAAAATGGTAAAATTTCACATGTTAAAGCCGTTGCAACAAGCTTTCAAACAGTTATTGCGTGCGAAGAAAATGATATCCCTGTTTACACACTCAACAGTAAAGAAATAAATGCAGAGCTTGATATTTCAATAGACGGAGCCGACGAAATTGACCCAACCAATAACCTTATTAAAGGCGGCGGAGCAGCCCACGTACTTGAAAAAATTGTAGAATATAATTCAAAAAAACTAGTCATAATTGCAGATGCTACAAAATTGGTGCAAACTCTTGGCACTCAATTTCCTCTCCCTGTTGAAGTAATTGCAGAATCTCGCCTCCCTGTTCAAAAGGCAATGGAAAAACTTGGCGCAACTTGTACAATCCGTGAATGTGCAGGAA
>CAYJLQ010000155.1:0-4000 GCA_964370725.1 uncultured Treponemataceae bacterium | reverse complement strand
TAAGAACAATTAAAAATGATGATGTAAATATACTCTTAAAAGATGCCGATAATGCATTTATAGAGGAAATAGAATCTTTGTGAAAAATTATCTAAAAACACTTTTTATATGTTTAAGTCTTATTATTCATGTTATCGCAGCCGCACAGGATGCTGCTTTACAAAAGCCAGATTCCAATAGGCTTGCTCGTTTTATTTTAAATGATGCGCAAATAGCATTTGAAAATAATGACTTTCCAACAGCATTTATTTTAACTCAAGAAGCAATTGATACTAGAAAAGCAGAAAGCCAATGGTCAGTTTACACTTTAAAAGAAGAGCTTCAAAAGCCGAATGCACAAAAAATTGGAAAAGATATTGAACAGCTATTGTATTTTTTTAAGAACAGACAAGATGCAGAAGTTGTAGGCATTATTGAACATGTTTTATACGATAATAGTTATGAATATTTTGACTTTTCAATTGATAACTTATTAGACTTTCTTGAACAATCTGCAAATTATCCTGAAGCATTATATTTACTTGGGCGCCTGTATTTTAATGAAGGTGAGCTAGAAATTGCTAATACCTATTTTATGTCTGCGTATGAAAATCGGCATTTATTAGATGTAAATGATATTCAATTTGATATTCTTTATTCAATGGCAGATATATATGCTGTAGATGAAAATTGGAATTCATTTGAAGAGTCTTTATTGTTAATAGCTTCAGAAGATGATGCGTATTATGTTGATGGAAAACCATCTCCATTTTTATACTCAGTAAGCTCTGCGTTAAAAAATGATATGGATGCTGATAAGTTTTTTTTGTTGTTCAGAAATGATTTTTCAATGAGCTTAAAAGCGTGGAATTACCTTACTTATTTTTACGATGAGCAAGGTTTTGATACAAAGGCTTTAGAAACAGCTTTACTCTATACAACATCAGCTTTAGAGCGTGTTGAGAATGTTTTAGAAGATAGAGATATTGACTATGAATATGAAGGCTTAGAGCAATTATTTAGAGAGCTAAAGCTGTTTACTGATATAATTGACTGGGCACGCAATAATTATTTTTGGCAAGGATTTTATGACCTAGCAAGGCTAAGTAAAGAACAAGGCTATGAAGATTTTGCACGTGGCGTTTTTCTTGCACTTGCTTTAGAATGTCCTGAAAGAGAGTGGAGAGTGCTTGCTGAAAGAGCATTGCAGTAACATTGCATAAAATTGCACATAACCCTCATTGCTTATGAGGGTTTATTTATATTTGAATAAAAAAAAAAGTGACACAAATCTGTGTCACTTTTTTTAGCTACGTTGTAGTATGTTAAAATGCTGCTACTTTAATTTCTTTTACTTCGTAAGAATGGTTAACTTCATTAATTACAAAGTCTAATTTTTGACCTTCTTTTGCATTTAATAGTGCGTGTCCTAATGGAGACATGTAAGAAATAATGCGGTTATCAGGATCTGATTCCCATGGTCCTAAAATAGTAAATTCTTCTTCTGAATTAGCAGAATTATTTTTTAGAATAACTGTATTACCAAATCCAATCTGTGCTACAGTTACTGTAGAAGGGTCAAAAACTTGTGCTTTTGATATTTCTTCTTGTAAACGAGTTGCAATATTATCAAGTTGGCTTTGTTTTTCTTTTGCAGCTTTATATTCTGCATTTTCTTTTAAGTCACCTTGAGAAAGTGCTTCCCCGATTTCTTTTGAGTTTTCAGGAATTTCAACATTAACAATGTGTTCAAGTTGTTGTTTTTTCTTGTTAAGCATTCCAAGTGTAACAATTAATCCGCGTGGAATAACTGTTTTTTCTTCAATTGCATTATGGAATTTGAAATCTGGATACTTTTCAAGAATTCTGTTTCTCATTGTTTGTTTTATTGCTGGATCTAAATCTTTTACATCATTTACAACAGTGTAAAGACGTGTAATAGTATCAGAATCGTTTTCTAACATGTAGTTTAATAAAACATTTTCCTTAAACAAAATTTGTTGGATATTTCTAATAACTTTTTTGTTTTCAGTTGTATCATGTTGGTTTGCAATTTCTCTGTATCCTAAGCTCATAATTCTAATTAGAGTTATAAGTTGCTTTTCAAAAGAAATATCTGTGTTTTTGAACCAGTCTTCTGTTTGTGCTTCTTTGAAAAAGAAAATTGCTGCATCTCTATAATCGCGGTAGTTTTCAAAACTGTTTACTGCCAATTGTTTTACAAGATCTGTGTGTCCAGTGTTTAATAGTACTGTTAACATATCATGATGTAAAACTGTTGGGAAGAGTAGTGCGTATTGTTCTGCCCAGTTTGGAAGAAGTGATTTAATACAGTGTAAAAAGTCTTGTCGTAAGAATGTATTTTTTGTATCTTTTAGAGCTGAGTACAATGCAATAGGATTTTCAATTCCAGAATATAATTGTTCAAATGTAATTCTTGAACCCATGTCTAAATGTGGGTGCTCAGCTACGATGCGACGAATAACTAAGAATGCTGCCATTGTTTGTTCATTAACAATTGAAAAAGATCTAATATGTGCTGCAAAATAGTCAAACATGTCTGCAAAAAGTTCTGATTCTGTATCTGCTTCTTGTGAAAATCTCATTAAAATATCTAAGCGCATAAAGAATTGTTTTTGTGCTTTAAACTCATTAGATAGTTTTTCTTCTTGAGAGATTGCTCTTTCACGAACATTGTACATTGTAATGTCATTAGGATTAATTCCAAATGTTGGGTCATTTTCAATTTGTTTTCGTGCTGTATTACTCCAACTAGTCCATTCTCCAGTTGTAAGAATAGAAGGTACAAGTTCAGCTTTAATTCGTTTAAAATCACAGTTATTGTCAAAGCTTTTAATGATTGTTTTTAATGTCCAAACTTTATCGCTTTTAACCAATTTTGCTAGTTCTTCACGAGATTTAGTAGCTTTTAATACCCAAATGTGTTCTTTTAATAGTGGTTGTAAAGCATTAACAGCCATTTTCAATGACATGCTTCGTAAACCATGTTTTTTACCAAAGTTAATTGTAATTTCGTCGTTTTCAACTTTTTTGATAATCCCTACACCCCAAGTGCGGTGGAATACAAAGTTCTTTGCGTCAAAAGCAATGTGTTTTTCAAAAACGCTAATTGCATCAAAAGCACCACGAAGGTTTTGATTTAGAGATGAAAGTCTAATATAGTCTTCTAATTGGCTGTGACCTGCATATTTACCTCTAAAACATTCAATAAGCTCTTTTCTAGCCCATGAATCTTTTTCATCAATGCTTAGAATGAGTTTTAGAATATCGATAGAAGTATCCCAATCTTTTGTATCTTTGTAGTGGATGTATAAATCCTGCATTAATACAGCGCTTCGTACTTCAGAAATTGTTTTAGCTATTTTTCTTTGGACAAGTAAGAAAAAGTCAATTTCTTCAGGAATTGTTGTTACAAGCTTTGTCCAAATTTCTTTAATTTGGTTTTCGCTCTTTCTATTTACATAGCGTAGTAAGGCTTTTTTATAATAATCAATAGCATCGTCGTTGTTGCCTTCTTTTTCATAGTGCTCAGCTAAAAGTTTAGCAATATCTGCTTCTTCATAGTCTAAACGTACGATTGTTTCATATATTTCCCATACATTTTCATTGTTATCTTGGCTATATGCATCAGCAAGAGTTCTTAAAGCAAATTTATTGCTATCATCTTCTGATAAAATGCTTTCACATAGATATACTACAACATTGCTTTTATGGTTATCGTGGAAGATATTTATAAGCTCAATAAGTGAAGAATTATCAAGAGTTTTTTTCTTTAAAGCAATCATCCCTGAAATATATAAGGCGATGATGCTGTGCTTAGTATGACTTAAATGTTCATCACATAGAGCTTGAATCTCATCCATACAATTTTCTTGATGAGCGTTTTCTACAACATTTGCTAGCTCAATAAAATGTGTTTTTGTATAGTTGCTGATTGTTGCTCTTGTCCATTTTTCTTCATTCAGCATATCCTGAACAGATTTTACCAATGTTTCTGACA
>CAYJLQ010000154.1:0-4033 GCA_964370725.1 uncultured Treponemataceae bacterium | reverse complement strand
TTTCTGTTACAGATGCATCAAAAAATTCTGGAATTAAGTCGCTTACTAATGTTCCTACGGGAACTTTTAAGTTTTTAGGTGTTAGACATGCTCCCCCAGAAACAGTGAAAGCTCTGTCAATTAATGGCTTCCCTTCGCGGAAGGCTTCGCTTATTGCGCAAACGGTTCCAACGTTTTGGATAATACATCCAATATCTGCAGGAAGACCACCTTGTGGAATTTCTTTGTTTAAAACTGCTTGTACAAGATTTCGTTCTCCACCTTGTGGGTATTTTGTAGCACAAAGAACTATTCCCATCTTTTCGCTCATGCCTGCTTTTTCTATTGCATCTTCAATAACAGGAAGAACATGTGTTTTGTTATCTTCAATAGCTATAATACCGCTTTGTGCATTGGAAATATGAATTGCAATAGCAAGACCATCAACTATTTTGTCGGCATTTTCAATCATTGTTCTTTCATCAATAGTTAGATAAGGTTCGCATTCCGCTCCATTTACAATTACGGTTTCAATTGTTTTTCCTGGAGGAGGGTTGAGCTTTACATGGGTTGGAAAGGCTGCTCCCCCCATACCTACAATGCCAGCTTCTTTGACTCTTGCAATAGCCTCTTCTTTTGTGCAGGTAAATGGGTCTAAAACAGATAAAAATGCTGTTTTGTCTGAACCATCTGCTTCAATAATTATGCAAGAGGCATCAACATTCCCTGAAACGAGACTATTTTTAATTTCTTTTACCACGCCAGACACTGATGAATGTACCGGGGCTGACATAAAAGCATCAGTTTCGGCAATTTTTTGTCCGCGTACCACCGTATCCCCTACTGCAACAATTGGCTGATTTGGGGCACCTCCCTGTGTCACAGGGATGTATACTGTTTTTGAAGAAGGAAAGACATTTAAAATACTTTCATTGTTTGAAAGCTCTTTCCTCTCAGGCGGATGAATACCGCCTTTAAATGTGTGTGTACTCATACGTATATTTTAATGAGATAGGCTATAATGGTCAATGGAGAAATGGCTAGAAAGGGTAAAAAAAGTGGTTTATTTGATAAAATTTTATCGAATAAACCAGCCTCACGCTTGCTTATTGATGAGTTCTAACAGAATGTGCTGTTAGAAGAGGGCGAACAATAATATCTGCAAAAACTTCTTCCCCTTCAAAGCGAAGAACGCCATTTACTACTGTTGGAAGGGTCTCTTTCTTTAATGTTTGTATACGCATTGACCAAGTAAATCGATCTTTTTTCTTTTTAATAAGTGAGTGCAGGGCCTTAATAACAGGGTCTTTATCTTCTGGATGAATAGTGTCTAATAACACAGACTCTTTGTGGTCTAATGCATATTCTAAAGTACAGCCATGCATGGTAAGAAAAATATCATTTGCATATACAAGTTCTATCGTTTCTCCTATTTTCATAGTTGCAAGGCCACTGGTTTCTGCCCCTTTATATATTGAAAGCTGAGTTTTATATTCTTTGTGAATATTAGCTTCCCGTTCTAAATAATCGATATGTTCTTTTTGTGTTGTTACATCTTCTAGGTTAGCTAGTATTAATGAGGTGCTTTTTGTATGGAATAAAAACTGTAAACTCATTTTTAACCACTTAGGTGTATCTTTCCCAGGGATATTAATTCTGCGAATAAGCATGCTAAGAGTTTTTTTTGTAGCAAGTACTTGTGCGATAGTGGCTTGCAACTCTTTTAAGTCTTCTGGTTGGAAAAGGGCAAGTAAGTCTTCAAATGTGTGATGTATTCCACTTTTCTTGACTTCCATAATTCTTAAGTATTCATCATTCATTTTAAGAACTTTAACACTTGTTACATCTTTTGTTATTTCATATATAGCTGCAGATCCAGCAATCGGGTTAAAAATAACATTAAATTTGAATCTGGAATCCACAAGTCATTCATTTCTATAGGTAATGTTGATGTTTGTTCTGTTTGAGAGAGTTCAATGATTTCCCATTTTTGAAGTAAATCTTGAAAATCGCTCTCTTGTACTGGTTTTGAAAATAAATAACCTTGTCCAATATCACATCCTATGTTTTTAAGAAATGCAAGTTGATGCTCTGTTTCAATCCCTTCTGCTATAAGTGTTAAATCCATTTGCCGTGCAAGGGACACAATAAAGTGGATAATTCCTGCGTTAGATTTTGATTCTTCATAACTTTTTATAAATCGTAAGTCTAATTTTAATGTATCTATAGGAAGTTCGTGGAGCATTGTTAGTGAAGAGATTCCTGTTCCAAAATCGTCCATTTCTAGATGTATTCCATTTTCATGGAGTTCTTTTGCACACTGTATAGATTTATCTGTGTCTACCGAGTAAGAGCCTTCGGTAATTTCAAGGTGAATATATTTTTTATCAACCCCATAAGTATTCATAATGGTTAAAATCTTGTTTGGCAAGTCTTCGCTCATCATGCTTACTTGTGTAATATTAATTGAAATTGGAACAAGTTGTAATCCTGCTCGTTTCCATTCTTGCAGGCTAGCACAAACTGAGGTAAAAACATAAAGGTCAAGCATGGCTATGAACCCATTTTTATAGAAAACAGGAATAAACTCTGAAGGAGGAATAATGCCTTTTGTTGGATGGTTCCAACGCACTAATGCTTCTGCTCCAACTAGTTTTTGTGTTTTTAAATCTACTTTTGGCTGGTAGTACATTACAAACTCATTGTTTTTTAAAGCCTTATGCATTTCTGAAGAAATAATTTGCTGGTTTACAAGTTCGGCATCGGTTGCTTCATCATATAGGAAATAATGTATGCTAGAATTATCTTTGCACTTTCGTGCAGCCAGTGTAGCTTTTGAGTAAATATCACGCATTAACTCAGTTGTATCATTTATAAAATATATCCCAACTGAAATATTAAACCTATAATCTTCTCTAAAGCCTTCTAGGAATCTCTCTGTTGTTTCTTGCGTTGGTTCTAAGTTTATTGTGCTATCAAATTTTACACATAAGCAAAAAATATCTGAGTCAATTCTTCCCATAATGCTGATAGGCATTGTTTCTTTTATTTTTTTTATTTCATGTGCACAGTATTGTAAAAGCCTATCGCCTTCATCGTATCCAAAGAGAGCATTTATTGTTTGAAATTTATCTATATCATATCGTAAAAAAAGAAATTGATCTTGTGGATTTTTTTCTAATAATGCTTTTGTTTCTCTAAAAAAAGCATCTTTATTTAGAAGACCTGTAAGAGCGTCTGTAGAGTCGTGTTTAATAAGATTTGCATTTTCTTTATTAATGTGCTTGAGAATTTCTATTTGTGACTGTAAGTCTTTAATTATGGAGCCTGGATCTTGTTTTTCGCTACTCAAAATAGTCCCCTGGTTTCTTTTTTTAAATTAATTAAGTATCATTATATATCAAAAAAATAAGAAAATCAACTGATGAGCTAATATTATTGAATCTTAGAAAAGTATGCACTATTGTCTTGTTTGGATGTTGGAGTAAGTACTTGTAAAAAATGCCATTTTCGAGTAAAATTACTATATGAATATTTCACTTATCGACAAGGCTATTCGCAGAGTGCCTAATTTTCCTCATGAAGGAATATTATTTTATGATATCACTGGGATACTTGTAAATCCTGAGGCTTTCAGACATTGTCTAGATTGCGCTGTAGAAATGTATAAGGATATCAAAGTTGATGCTGTTGCTGGTGTTGAATCACGCGGCTTTTTATTTGCAGCCCCTCTAGCAGATAGGTTAGGAATACCTCTTATTCTTATAAGAAAAAAAGGAAAACTTCCAGGTGATGTGTGGTCTTGTAAATATGAACTTGAGTATGGAAGTGCTGAAGTAGAAATTCATAAAAGTGACATCCAAAAAGGCCAAAACGTTTTAGTTATTGATGATCTTATTGCTACTGGTGGCACATTGAATGCTGCTCGTTCTATTCTTGAGCAAGCTGGTGCTAGCGTTGCCGAATTCTTTGGTGTTGTTGGTCTTCCGTTCTTAAATTATGAAAAAGTTCTTTCTCCAACAAAGGTTAGAACGCTGATTAATTACGATTCGGA
>CAYJLQ010000153.1:0-4069 GCA_964370725.1 uncultured Treponemataceae bacterium | reverse complement strand
AGCATAGATAAAATATCAACTTCATCATCAACAATTAGTATTTTATTTTGCATAAGCTCACCTCCATGAAATATTGTATTCTTTAATTCTCAATTATTTATCAACTTTTTCATTTTTTAATCGCCCATCAGTAGGCTTTTCCGCATCTTTAGGTATTACCCATATATAGCTTATCTTCGTAACGCCCGGTATGCGGTTTTCCTCACATAGCTTTTGTACTCGTCTTTCAGAAATGCCCCATTTTTTTGCTGCTTCGGGGGCTGTCATATACTCCATACATTGCACCGTCCTTTTTTATATAATAATATTATATACGGACTGCCGAATAAAATCAATAAATATTCTTTTCAAATATGAATTATTATGTGTAAATGATGAATGAATTAGACTTTAAGCCAATAGGACAGGCGATAAAAATAGCTCGTGAAAGCAGCAGAATGACACAAGCCGGGTTTACACAAATTGAAGTGTATCTGTTTGCATTATTTGTCCTTCTTTTAATTTGAGGGTATTAAAAAGCCTTTATCGACGGCGAATCAATAAAGGCTTTACCGTTGTTTTTTTCTTTTGTCTGTAGTGCGTCAACCTTGTTAGCATTTATTGTGGAAAAAAGCCGATAACCTATGAGTTAATTCTCATAAATTATCGGCTCTGCGTCTTAGCGTCTGGCTCTTTTACGATTG
Source organism: uncultured Treponemataceae bacterium (assembly GCA_964370725.1). Lineage (GTDB taxonomy): Bacteria > Spirochaetota > Spirochaetia > Treponematales > Treponemataceae > CAYJFX01. The sequence continues at coordinate 3,386 of CAYJLQ010000153.1, read as the reverse complement.
TTATTGTGTAGTCAACGACATTGATTAGCGTTTCTTGTTTGCATTTAGGACAATACAGAGGGAAATTTTTAAGTTCTGTATCTTCTCGAAGTTTATTTCTTGTTTTATTACGACATATAGGACATAATATCCATTGTTCTATACTCATACAACACCTCGTTTCATAAAAAAAGATTATTTTATATCACTTTGCTTAAATATTACGAATGCAATTATTATCATTATGAATGAACATAGTATTGAAAAAGTAATTCCGATCAAATAATCATTTAGAATGAAGTTGTTTTGAATATTTTGGATTAAAATAATCGGACTTAATCTTATAATAGTTTCACCGCTTGTTCCGAAATAAGCTTTGTTTGTAAATACAACAATGAAAATTGCCAAGCCTACCGTAATGCTCATACATATTACGCTTTGTCTTACTGCAAATACTACAAGGAAAAACAAACTAAATATTGATAAATATAGAGGTATACTCAAAAAAATTGACTTTAGTAGTGTCATTGCAACTTCAAACATCGACGTTTCAACACCATTTATTATGCCTGCAAGCATTGTACTAATAATAGGATATAGTACAGTTATAATTAAACAACCTACAATATATCTTGCATAACTTGCTAAAATAATAGATTTACGCTTATAACCTTTTGTTATGTAGTGAAGTATCGTTCGTTCTGTGAAATCACTGTAAAATGCCAATCCACTAAATACAGCACATGGTAAAATGATAGTCATTATGTCTTTCTGAATATTTAGATATGCATGTTCCGCACTTGTGTAGACATCTGTGAAAATCGAGATAGAACAGGCGGCTACAATTATAAATAGGATTATCCAAATACTTTTATTTTTTCTAAGTCGAAACGCTTCTAATTTCAACAAATTACTCATATGCTCCTCCTTGTATAATGTTGATAAAGTAAGTTTCAAGGTCACCTTTATTTATCAGTTCATCAGAAGAAATTTCTTTCAAAATTTTCCCCTCATGTATAAATCCATAACGTGTTGCCAAATGTGTAAGCTCACTTAACATATGGCTTGCTATCAGTATTGTCATACCATTTTCAGATAACTTGATTAACAATTTTCTCAGTTCAATGATTGCAATAGGGTCAAGTCCATTGGTTGGTTCATCTAAAATCAACATTTTAGGTTTATCGAGCAACGCAATACCTAATGCTAATCGTTGTTTCATTCCATAAGACAATTTTTTTGTTTTCTTATCTTTATGTTCATAAAGCCCAATTGTTTTTAGAATAGTATCTGATCTTTCCATAGATGATACTCCACATAATAAGCAATGTGCTTTTATATTTTCATGAACACTCATATTGCCATATATAGCTGGAGCTTCAATAGTAAAACCTATACTTTTCTCAATACAGTTAGATATATTGATTTCACCACTGTTTTTACTTGTAAGTCCCGCTATTATTCGAAAAAGAGTGGTTTTCCCCGAACCATTCGCACCTACAAGACCATAAATCTCGCCTTTTTTAACTGTTATTGAAAAATTATCAAGCACCTTTACATGACCATACATTTTTATAAGATTGTTTATTTTTAACGCATACATAAGCATTCACCTCTTAATCTTTTGCAATTTGTGCTGTATTAGTGCTTTTTATATCATTTTCAACCAGTTGTGTCATAGTAGCAGATGGTCCCGCTTTGTAAATAAGATATTTTACACCAGTTTCTTTATCTAACATAATCGATGTTGTTGTCGCTCCCTCGCTTTGTTTATAAATTATCTCAAATCTTTTATTGTTCATTTATTTAACCTCCAAATTAAATATCTCTTTTTGATAATATACTTGGCGCAATCAGCCATGATGCAATATAAATAATAAGACTTATTACAGCAGCGATAAACCCCATAAGTAAAATATTTTCTTCCAAATTTATAAATAAACTTGGTATCCATACAGATAGAGTGATTACAATTACTGTGATAGTATATGATATCAGCATACCAATCGTTTGTTTAGTCGTATCAAAAAGTATAGAAAGAGGGATATTAACACTTGAAGGCATAAGGGATATAACTACACCAAAGCAAATAAATATACAAAGCATTTGCAAATCAAAGCTACTAGAAAATAGTGATATAGTTGTACTTATCATACTTCCGATAAGAAGCCCTACTAATGAAAGTATGAAATTCAATAGATATTTGCTTGAAAAAACCGCTTTTTTACTCAAAGGTACCGTTGCTGAAAACATATTCCAGTTTGATGTTTTATCACTTATTATAGTTGTGGCAGATTGCATACTCAGCATTGTTGCTGCTATTATAATAAAAACCCACGGATCTACAACAATAGAAATCCCTGTTCCGATAAATAAAAGCATAGCTACAAGAACAATCAATCCATTTTTAATTATATAAAAATCTTTTAACAATAAGCCTTTCATTTTCTTTCCCCCTTAATATAAAGAACCATAATTTCATCGATTGTCGCAGCTTCAATATTAGCTTTAGAATATTTTTTTGCAACTCCTTGTCTATCAGATACCAAAACGTCATAAGAGTAATCTTGCTTTCTGTATGCAACAATATCTTCTTTGTCAAGTTTTGAAAATTGTTCTTCTCCACATTTTAATATCCCATAACTATACATAAGTTCATCTTTAGGCAAACTGAAAAGCAATTTTCCTTTATGAATAAAAACGATATAATCAGCCACTTTTTCCAAATCACTTGTAATGTGAGAAGAAACAAGCACCGAATTATTTTCATCTTGCACAAAGTCAAGTAGTATGTCTAAAATATCATCACGCACAACAGGGTCAAGTCCGCTTGTTGCTTCATCTAAAATCATCAAATTTGCATTGTGTGAAAACGCCACAATAATTGATAACTTCATTTTCATACCCTTTGAAAAATCTTTAATTTTTTTATCTTTTGGCAAATCAAAATTAGCGGTCATAGAAAAATATTTTTCTTCGTTCCAATTCGAATAAATGCTCTTAAGCACGTTGTTTAAAGTTTGAACAGTTAAAACATCAGGGAAGTTGCTTCCGTCAAAAACCACGGCAAGTTTGCTTTTATCTTCTACTGATACAGTGGCCTCACTTGAAAACATGGAAACATTACCGCTGTCACTTTTTATAACATTAGTAATGCTTTTAATTATAGTGCTTTTACCTGCACCGTTTTCTCCGATTAAACCGACAATTGAACCATAAGGCACAGAGAACGAAATATTATCTAATGTGAAATCTTTGTACTTTTTTGTTAGCCCTTTTACAGCCAAAATATTACTGCTCATTTTAATCCTCCTGATATAAAAGTGTTAATAACTCGGAGAGATTTTCGAGGTTTATTCCGCTCTCTCTTGCAATTTCTATTGCTTCTGTAAATTTTTCTTCTATCT
>CAYJLQ010000152.1:0-4079 GCA_964370725.1 uncultured Treponemataceae bacterium | reverse complement strand
TGAAACATACCATTCATGTCAATAACATTCGATGTATCCCAGCTAGAAAGGTCTAATACTTCGAGGGTTTCACTTCCAGCAAACATCAAAGCCATGTTAGTAACATTAAATGTATTCCAACTAGAAATATAGAGATTGTCACTACTAAGTGATTGAGATTCACTAAACATTTCTTGCATGTTTGTAACATAAACCGTTTCAATGTGTTGTAGCCCCTTTATTCTAGTAAGTAGAGCATAATTATAAAATAATTGCGATAAATCAGTTTCAGGAATTATTTTTCCTTGTACTGGTGAAATAATTTCTATTTCGGTTATTGTTGACTTATTGCCACTGACCTTTGCATTTATAGCATCCTTTAACCCAAGTGAACTCGTAGGGTCAGGTCGGACAGTGAGTATTCCTGTCAATGGGTTTAAATCTGCAGTCATTTTAGTAATATTAAGATCTAAATACCCAAATTCGAACTCAAATTCATTGTACCCTTCAAGCACAGTTCTGGGTTTTGAATTATGGTTTTTTGACACATGTCCATATCGGCTAAGTTCTACTCGTGCATATACCGTGCTTCCTACAATATAAAGCCTTTCAAATGTAATGGTATCATTTATTGTTTCACCAATACTTACGCTTTGCTCCGCCAAAACGACATTGTCATCAAAGTCTATTATAGAGACAGTAGCAAGAATACTTGTGTCAACGCTTGATCCTGCGCGTGATATACCCCCACTTAAGGCTCTTTGTTCCAACTTATTCTCTTGCACAAAGGAATCTATCATTTCTTGCGGTATTGTAAAGCTAATGCTCGCTCCTTGTTCATTTTTATGTTCCCAAAGCGAATCACAGCTTGTTGCCATAAGCATTATTAATAGTAAAAAGATAGTAAATTTCTTCATTTTTTCCTCCAATTTTATAAGAACATCTATTTAAGTTGCAAGTTTAGTTATGCAAAATGCTGTAACAAAACATAAAATTGTTATAACATATAGTTAAAATGGTACTTCTAAAAATGGTAATTGTCAATGTGCCAAATGGCACATTGACAATTGAGATACTTGGTATATAATAATTTTAGAGCAAAAAATATTGAGCAAACTACTAAAAATCGGGCGGAATTTACAGATGAATAAAAAACTATTAATAACTGTTATAATATACGGATTACTAACATTATCTCTCAGTGCAGAAAAATTTCAATTTTTATACACAACAGGCCATGAGTACAATCTGCAATCAACCGTAACTCAAGAAGTGTTCGTTAATGATGTAAAAAGTCATGACGCAGTAATTACAAATAATGTTTCCGTTAAAGAAGTAGAGGCACAGTCAGACGGAAGTGGAAAAATTGAAACAACATACAAAACTGAAGAAGTTGCAACATTTTTTACTGGCCTTAGCCAAAGCTTTTCTACAGAATATGAAAGCATACTTTCAAAAGATAAATTTGGTAACTATATTTTAGATGAAGATTCATATATGCCAGTGGTAAGAAATTTACCCATTTTCCCCAATAGCGATGTAAAAATAGGCGACACATGGACAGCTGAGGGCGAAGAGTTTCACGACCTGAGAGAAACATTTGGTATTGAAAAACCATTTCGTATTCCCTTTACTGCAACTTATACATATGATAGGATGGAGATAATTGAGGGTAAAACATATCATGTAATACTTGTTGATTACAACTTAGAGTATACATCCCCTGAAAGCCTAGGCACAGAGGAAGATTCCCCGCTACTTACAAAAGTTAGTACAAGTCAAACACTTTATTGGGACAATAAAAATGGCTACTTAGATAACTATAGCGAAAATTACACTATTGCTATTAAAACAAAGCTAGGATATGACATTCAAATAATTGGCAAAACTGAATCAAAAGTTAGCAATTTTACGCCAAGAGAAATTGACCTTGTATTAAGTGATGTTCTAAGACAAATAGAGTATTTAGGAATAGAAAATATTAGCGCACACGTTGCTCCGGAAGGAATTACGCTCAGTCTTGAAAACATGCAATTTGATGCAGAATCTTCAACCCTTCCAAATTCTGCTAGGCCACAATTACAACAGGTAAAAATGCTTTTAGAAAATTTACCTCGAAATAAACTACTCATTTCAGGGCACACAGCACTTGCTGGAACTGAAGGTGGAAGGCAAGAACTATCGGAACAAAGAGCCTCTGCAGTGGCTGATTATTTAGTACAGCTTGATGTTAGAGCTAAGAGTGAAATGGAAATTGTTGGCTTTGGCGCATCTGACCCGATTGCCCCAAATACAAGTGATGAAAACATGGCAAAAAATCGCCGTGTAGAAATAACAGTGTTAAATAATTAATAAGTAACAATTAATAATTAATACTGACAATGACAAAATAAAAACTGTTTCATGTACTTCTAAAAATCTTGAAGTAGATGAAACAGTTTTCGTGTATTGTTACCGTACATTATTAATTATGCATTATTAATTACATTAAGCATCTTTTCTCTTTGAACTTTTCTTATACATCGAAACAGTTGCAGACATTGGCTCTCTTCTACCCTTAGGTTTTCCACCGCCGTAAGAACTTGTTTCACCAAATTTATTTTCTCTTGGTCGTCTGTCCCCATCACGGTCTCTGTTTCTAGAATTAGAAAAACTTCTTGAACGCCCTCGGTCGCCTCTATCTCTATTTCTGTCTCTACCACCTGAAAATCCGCCTGAGCTTTCTGCTTTTGCGTCTATATGCATATGTGGTAACGCTTTGTCTTTTTTTGCCATATCAAGAACGGCATTTGCTGCTTGAGATGGAAGGCTTATTAAAGAGAAACTAGATGCAACATCAATTCTATCTACCATACGCTGTGGAATATTTAGAAGGTCTGAAAAATAACCTGCAATTTCACGTGCATTAAAGCCATCTTTTCGACCCAATCCAACATAGATACGAACTTGTTCACCAGTAAAGTTTCCAAATTTATTGTCTCTTCCACCTTTTTTGCCGCTTTGACTTGCAAAACTTTGAGAAAGTTTTAAGTCACTTACGTGGCCGTAGCGGTCAACATCAAGTTCTTTTGAAAACATGTGTTGTAAAACACGTGCTAAAGCTTCTTTTGAATCCATTTCGTCACAAAGTTGATTTGCAAGATATGTAAAGTTTTCATTTACGGGAGCTAATTCAACTACGTTTGACTCTGTTATATTGTTAAGGATATCATCATCGTCTGATACAACTTGTATTTCAGTTACAGGAAGAACATAACCTTTTAATTCTGAAAAAAGTCTGTGGCGCTTTACTTTAAGTACTTCTTTTACAGAAGGAACAGAAACTTCAAGCATTTCGCCACGACTTGCTTTGCGAATAGCTTGACGTAAAAAGTCAAACTTCCTTCGCTCTTCGGGTCTCACCATTGTGAACGCAGTTCCCTTTGCCCCAGCCCTACCGGTACGGCCGATACGATGCACGTACGTTTGACCGTCAAATGGGATAGCATAGTTTACAACGTGGGATAATCCCTCTATATCAATTCCCCGAGCTGCAACATCTGTTGCAACAAGGATTCTTGTTTTTTTATTTCTAAATCGAGAAAGAATTTTTTCCCGTTGGTTTTGGGGAATATCCCCGTGTAATGCTGCAGCTTCATAGCCTCTTTCATCAAGTTGCTTTGAAACAACATCTGCATCATTTTTAGTTTGTGTAAACACAAGTCCATAGAAGTCAGGCGACATATCAATTATACGCACAAGAGCTTCAATTTTTTCACTTTCACGTACCCAGAGGTAGTTTTGATCAATTAATAATTGTGTTTCTTTTGGTGTTTCTTCTTCAACAACTTCATAGTCACCCATGAACTTACCAGCAATTTTTAATATGTCTTGAGGCATTGTTGCAGAGAATAAAAGGATTCTACTATCAGCATTAGCCTTTGAAAAGATTTCTTCAATATCATCAATAAATCCCATATCGAGCATTTCATCTGCTTCGTCAAGGATAAAAAAGTCAATTTCATTAAGTTTTAAAGATCCTCTATCAAGGTGATCTTTTACACGACCTGGAGTTCCAACTACAATTTCAACACCATTTTTAAGTGCACGTAGTTGTTCAC
>CAYJLQ010000151.1:0-4081 GCA_964370725.1 uncultured Treponemataceae bacterium | reverse complement strand
CTATTGCAATGCTTTCTGTGTCTTCTTTAGCCATAGGCTATTTATTAATGAATATTTTCCCTGTATCAACGAACCTTTCAGCCGATGTGTGCGTAACACTCTTTGGATCAACATCCATTTTAACACTAACAAGCTTTGATGTATGGCTAAGTATTATTTTATCATCTCTTGTAGTAATTGTTTTTATAGTTTTTTATCATAAAATATTCTCTACAACATTCGATGAAAGTTTTGCAAAAGCAACAGGCTTACGTGCAGGACTTTACAATTTAATCTTTTCTATCATCATTGCAGCGATTATTGTTTTGGCAATGAACTTAGTTGGTTCGCTTTTAATTTCAGCCCTTGTAATTTTCCCAGCACTTTCTGCAATGAGGCTTTTTAAGAACTTTAAATCAGTTACTATTTGCTCTAGTATTTTTTCAGTATCATGTGCAACAACCGGCATACTTACCTCTATCTTGACAGGAACGCCCGTTGGGTCTACAATAGTGACAATAAATATTGCTGTGTTTATCATATGTTTTGCAATTGATAGATTTGTACTTGCAAAAATTTCTCATTAAGGAAGTTCTATTATGAAAAAATTACTTTGTATACTTATTTTAATGTTATGCGCTACAGGTGTATTTGCACAAAAAGTTGACTACGATCTTACGAAGATGAATGGGCTAATGGCCTATTCTTTTATATTCGAAGTGCTTATTAACCCAGAAGAATACAGAGGCGATGTAATAAAAGCAAATGGTTTTTTCTATCGCGGTTTGTCTGAGTTTACCGGTAGAAAGTTTAACTATGTTATGGTTGGAGACGATACTGCTTGTTGTTGGCAAGGCTTAGAGTTTTTAATTGACGGCGTCGAAAACATCGATGAAAACTACCCCGAACAAAATGTAGACATTGAAGTTACCGGTGAGCTAAAAAGCTACGATGCGGCTGGTTATACTTTTTTCTATCTAGATGTAAAAGAAGTTATAGTGTTGTAAATAACACTAAATTACAGTATTTTTAAACTATTTTACAGTTAAACTGTCTATAAAAGTATACAGTTTAACTGTCTTTTTTTGTAGACAGTTATGTACGTTTGCAAAATTGTATATATTTATTTCTTTGTATTATAATAAAATACGTATTTATTCGATTAGTAATAAAAGTTGGCACGATTCTTGCTATATATTACTAGGAGATAGTATGAATAATACGACATATAAAGCCTATATTGCTGAAATAACAAAATATCCTTTACTTACTGCTGAGCAAGAAAAATCTTTGTCTAAGCGAATACAACAAGGCGATAAAGAAGCTGAACAACTTTTAATTAACTCTAACTTACGCTATGTAGTATCTATAGCCCATAAATATACAAAAAACGAAGAAATTCTTTTAGACTGTATACAAGAAGGTAGCTTGGGCTTAATGGTTGCTGCATCAAAATTTGATTATAGATTTAACACACGGTTTTGTACCTATGCAAGTCCTTGGATTACACAATATATTTTAAGACATAAAAATTTAATAGAACCAACAATACACATTCCTGTATTAAAATTGGAAAAGCTAAAAACAATAAAAAAAGCTCACAATGCGCTTGAGCAGTTATTATGCAAAAAGCCATCTAATCATGAACTATCAATCTACACTGGAATTCCAGAAGATGAAATACGTGAACTTTCAAACTATGATTACAAGGTTTGTAGCATTGACAGCAAGGCAGAATCTGAAGACGAACCGACTATCTTACAGTTTTTGTACGATGAGCGTGAAAATCCAGAAGAAGAAGCCATTGTTTGTTCAGAACGTCAAGAATTTATGTCATTAATTCAAGAGCTTCCAGTAAAAGAGCGCTATGTAATGACGCATCGTTATAATAGCTATATTACTGGAAGTAAAACAAGTTATAAAAGCATGGGCTCTAAGCTAGGTGTTTCAATTGAAGCAACACGTCAAATTGAAAAAAGGGCTAAAATAAAACTTCAAAATATTTTTGAGTCTCATTTTGAAATGAGTAGCCAAGAAAAAATACCGGTATAAAGACACAAGATAGAAATGCGATTCTTGTGACGGTATTATTGACATGAGTCTATTAAAGCGTTATTATAACTATATATATGAGAAAAAAATCTACTCAAACAAAAATTCCAAAAGCGACAATTATTCTATGTACTACAATAATCTTTGCGCTAGGAATATTTACACTTTTTTTTAATTTTTTAATAACAAAACCTTCTACACCAGCGGTAGCTGTTGTTCAAAATGAAGTCGAAAATCTTGAAAATCAAACTACAACACCACAAAGGGATAGAGATGAAGACCCTGTAATTGCGCTTGCTCCTGTCCCAGATCCTATGCCTCCAATACGTGTAGAACCTGAAACACCACCGACTGTTGATACTAAGCCTGACTTACCACCAGTAAAAACAAAAGACGGAAAATTAGTATTTGTTTTTGACGATGGTGGACACCAACTTTCACATTCGAAGCCCTTTGTAGATTTACCTTTTCCTATTACAATTGCAGTGCTTCCGCAACTAGCCGCTTCTGTTGAAACAGCAAAACTTGTACGTAATACAGGAAATGAGCTGTTTTTACATCAACCAATGCAAGCAATGAATTTAAACATAAGCCCAGGCCCAGGGGCAATACTGCCCGAAATGACTACAGGTGATGCAGTCGCAGTGTTGCGTAAAAATGTTAACGAAATTGGACCTGTAATTGGCGTTAATAACCATGAAGGCTCTCTTATTACGAGCGATAGAAACTTAATAGGCGCTGTTATAGATGCTTGCTCCGACTTAGGTGTGCTCTTTTTGGATTCGAGAACTACAGCTCAAACTGCCGTTCCAATGGTTGCCCTTGAGAGAGGCATTGAGATTTTAGATAGAGATATTTTTATTGATAATGAAAAAGACAAAGCATATATGCGAGATATGATAGAAAAGGGTCTTGAAATTGCAGATAAGCAAGGCTATGTAATTATGATTGGACACGTAACAACCCCCTTGTTAGCACCTTTATTAGAAGAAATGCATTCTGACCTCAGTGCGCAGGGATACACATTTACAACTCCATCCAAACTACGGACGCAATGACATTCATGTCATGCGCTACTAAAACCATAGGAGACTGATATGCTAGTTTTAGGAATAGAATCATCTTGTGATGAAACATCTGCTGCAATTGTAGAAGATGGTAGAACAATTTTAAGTAGTGTTGTAGCAACGCAAATTCCATTTCATGAAGTATATAATGGGGTAGTGCCTGAAATTGCAAGTAGGAAGCATGCTGAATGGATTTTGCCAGTTGTGCGCCAAGCCCTAAGTGAAGCAAACTTAAAGCCAAATGAAATAGATGCTGTTGCAGCCACAAATAGGCCGGGACTTATGGGCTCTTTACTAGTGGGATTAAGTTTTGCAAAAACGTATGCATGGTCGCTTAACAAACCGTTTATTGCAGTAAACCATATGCTCGGACACTTATATGCTGCTCACTTAGAACGAGATATTGAATATCCATATCTTGGGCTTTTAGTGTCTGGTGGTCATAGTATCATTTGTAAAGTAAGCAGCTTTGATGAAATTGAAGTGCTTGGAACTACGGTAGATGACGCAGTAGGTGAAGCTTTTGACAAGGTTGCAAAGTTTTACGACTTTGGATACCCCGGTGGTGTTGCAATAGATAAGCTTTCAAAAAATGGAGACATAAAAGCTGCAAAGTTTCCTTTGCCATCACTTCATAAGGGGAATCATCAATACGATATGTCGTACTCTGGATTAAAAACTGCAGTTATAAATCAAATAGATCAGTTTTGGACTGAAGGGTATGAAAAAACACCTGAAAACATTGCAGCAAGTTTTCAAGAAGCAGCTGTGAACATCCTTTTAAAAAGGCTTTTTGCTGCAGTAGAGGACACAGGTCTTAAAACTATTGTTGCGGGTGGGGGAGTAGCTGCAAACTCGCGCCTTCGTGAACTTTTAGCTGCCCGAACCGACTTAAATTGTATTTTCCCACCTCTAAAACTTTGCACCGATAATGGTGCTATGATAGCAGGGCTTGGATATAAGTACTTAGAACGTGGTGAAAC
>CAYJLQ010000150.1:0-4087 GCA_964370725.1 uncultured Treponemataceae bacterium | reverse complement strand
GTTTTAGACATCGATATATTTTTTTTACAATGTCGCGAAGGAAAAATACTGTTCTGTCTTTTTCATCCATGGCCATTTCCCAATCCCATTGGTCTACATATATTGAATGAATATTGTCGAGTTCTTCGTCTGCACGAATAGCGTTCATGTCTGTATAAATCCCAAATCCAGTTTTTAATTCAAGGTCGGAAACCTTTACCCTTTTCCATTTTGCAAGAGAATGCACTATTTCCATTTTTGTTTCATCCATATCTTTAATTGAAAATGAAACAGGCCTTTCTATTCCGTTAAGGTCATCATTAAGGCCAGTTCCTGTTTGTACAAATAATGGAGCTGTAACGCGTGTTAAATTAAGTTCAGTAGAAAGTGCTAATTGAAAAAAATCTTTAATCATTACAATTGCGTGTTCTGTTTCTTTTGCTGAAAGTGATGGTGCGTAATTTTTTGGAACGTTTAACTTAGACATGAGAACCTCTTAATTTTTAGTGTATTTTGAGTATAGCAAAATTGGGCTAAAATGTAAATAGAGTGGAGTTTTTGAACTATGCTTATTGCTCAATATGGCTTTTTCTAGTAATGTATTTTAACACTGTAAAAAAAGGCGTTTATATGAAAAAGCAACGAAAATCATTAAAACAGCGTATAATAAGAATCTTCATTATTATATGTATAACCATCCCAACTTTCTTATATATAATTGGATTACTTACTATTGAATATTCTCTTAAGCGCCGTGATGAGGCCTTTTCAAATATCTTTGATATTAGTAATGCCGATGATGAAAATATGGAAGAGAGTACTTGGTATGCACCAGGGGAACTAGAAAAAAGAGCTCAGGTAGCAGCTGATGTTACGGTTTTTTTGACGGAAACTGAAAATTCAGATGTCTATATAGAAAGTTATGATGAACATGAACTTTTTGCAAAGGTATTTAATAATAACAATTCAAACCTTTGGGTTCTTATTTTGCATGGATATGGTGCAAATCATGAAGAATCTTTAGATTTGGCCATGAATTTTTATAACCAATCATACAATGTTATTGCCCCAGATTTACGCGGTCACTCAAATTCTGGCGGGGAGTATATTACACTTGGTTTACACGATCAATTTGATGTAGTTTCGTGGGTAGAATACATTCTTTCTGTTGATAATGATGCTAAAATAGTATTGCATGGCTCTTCTATGGGGGGAGCTTCTGTTTTACTTGCAAGTGAAAATAAAACAGTTTCAGATAATGTTATTGCGGTTGTAAGTGATAGTTCGTTTACGGGTGTTTTAGATGTTTTAACAGATCTTATGAATAATTTACTTCATATCTCTGATTTTCCCTTTATTTATACATCTCCCTTTGTTATAAAGCTTCACACAGGATTGGATTTTAGTCTTGCTAGACCCTTAGATTCTTTAGGCAAAATAACAATTCCTATTTTCTTTGTACACGGTAGTAATGATTTTGTTATACCTCCCCAAATGGTGCGAATATTATATGATTCCTATGATGGCGAAAAAGATATTTTAGAGGTAAATGGAGCTAATCATATTGCTTCTCGATATGTGGATGGTGATTCATATTACACAAAAATGTTTAATTTTTTAGAAAAGTATGAATAGAAATTCTCATTTGCTACAGCGCTCATAAGTAATAGTTACAGATAAAAAAAACACTGCGATTCTCTATCGCAGTGTTTTATAGTAGTTGGATACCTATATTCATTGTTGCTTATAGGTACTAGTTTCTCTAGACTTAGTAACCATTGCTGGCAACATAAAAGATTTGCTAATCTTTTATTGTTATCGCCTTTTCTGCTTCTTTTGCAAATTCTAACATTTTTTCTTCTTTATCGTCACCGTGAAGCTCAAGCATTAAAAGTACTGCAGATTCAGAATCAGCGCTTTCTTTTGTGCGTTCAATAATTTCATAGTAATTTGTTGTTCCATCTTGGAAGTACGGGTTTGCATTAAATGGATAATTCTCATTTTCAATTGCTTCCCATACGTTTGTTAGTTGGCGACTAATACCTTCTTCTGGCTTTAAGTATTTTTCAAATGAAAAGAACTGGTATGTTTCATTTACAGGAGTATGATATAACGTAAAGCCTCGTGCCTCTTGTATCAATATTTCTTCTTCATATGTGTAACCCAGTTGAATACTCATTCTTGTTTTGTCATCTACTTTCATAACATCTTGTGGAAGCTCTACTTCCCAGCCAGTGTAATCAATGCTGGTTTCTTTTTCTGTTGCAGAAAAATCCATGTTTGCGAATGGCGGGTAGAGTGGGTAGGTTTCTTTTTCTAAAGAGAAAAATTCTTTCCAATCTTTCATTGTAGCGCTGTAGCCTAAGTACATGTAGTCACTCATAAAAGCCAAGTCGATGTTAATGCCATCCATAACTGTCCCTGTACTATTGGTAGACATTAATACAAAAAGGCCACCTGGTACTGGAAGTGCATAGGTAATTACCATATAATCTGCAAATTCGAGATTCCAATATGAAACAAGCCATGTACGATTAAATGCATCGATGTGTTTTTCTGTTTTTACAGCTTCTCCCAATGATGTAATTGTAATTCGTTCCCCTGCCATATTGCGCCACAGAATAGCTGTATCGAGAATATAATCCATATACATTTTAGGAGAATTAATTAACTCTTCTTGGGAAACATTATCAGGTTTTTTTAAGTTGATATAATAATTATTAATCATCACACCATACTCTACAGATCCGTTTTGAGGTAATGTTATTTCTGAAACATCCTCAGGGTAGTGAAGTCCCCATCGCCTATCTTCATGATTAATAATTGTTAATGGAAAGTTTGGTGTAATAGAAGTGTACATTAGCTCGCCAGATAATTCTTTATTAGTAAAAGACTTGTCAGTTCCAAAAGCAAAGTCTGATTTAAAATCATTTGCAATATCTCTCGTAAATTCTTTATATGCGCTTTTTACTTCTTCTCTAGCTTCTTCAAATGTTTTTGGAAGTGTAACATTTAATGAGAACTCTCCATATTTTTTATCTGATAAAATATTAGGGAATCTGTAAAATACTCTCAAGATAAATTCCCCTGTATTTTCAGGAATGCTATCAATTTCTTGAATTGGTAATGCGTAATTGAGGTTTTCATTTTGATTTTTCATAGTTACAATTCCAATAACTTTGCCTTCTCTTGTTATGAGAGGTCCCCCAGAGTTACCAGGACTTGCAGCCGCAGAAAAGCGTACCCATTTCCAAGCTCCATTTACAGTCTCAAAAGTTTCACTGGTAAAAAGTCCATTACGAATAACTATTCCTTCTCCCCATGCATTCCCAACGGTGTAAACAGAAGAGTTCACATCAGGTTTTTGAGAAACAATTTCTAGCCCTCTTGATGCATCTGTTTCAAAGTCTTTTACTGAAAAAATAATAAAGTCACGGTCTCTTGAAAACTTAAAAAGAGTGTCTATTGCATATACACTACCTTCTGCGTCTCTAATAAAATATTCTGTGTTTTGTGATTCTTCCATTAAATTAAAAACATGTGCTGCAGAGTAAAACTTGCCATCGTTTAATAAAAAAGCTGTGCCTATAGGCAAATACTTATCTGTTCTTTCGAGGTATGGCAACCGTTCAATTGGTAATGGTCTTTCATATTCTAATGAGTCTACTTGTGGTCGCATTACTACAACTTCAAATACTGCTTGAGAAACTTTTTGTAATACTTCTGGTGCTAATGTTTCTTGTGCAAAAGAAAAGTGTAATATTCCTAAGAAAAAAACAAGGACTAAATTTTTTTTTGCCGTTATCATGCTATTACTCCTTAAGTATTAATTTGGCATAATGATGCTAAAAATAATACTTTAATACTTATATTCGTAATATACAATTTTTTTGAAAAATAAACTAGAGCTTATTCTTCAACAATGCCTTTAATTTCACTTTGAATTACTACTTGTGTATGATGATGTATATTGAATAAAATAAGATAGGTAAATACCTAGTTTGGGGATACATAAAAAAACTGCGATGATTGCATCGCAGTTTTTTTGTTTAGTTTGCTTTAATTGAAACTTCGTTTCTGTTTTCGTAAGCATTTACAATGGCTTTAA
>CAYJLQ010000149.1:0-4098 GCA_964370725.1 uncultured Treponemataceae bacterium | reverse complement strand
TTTATGTAAATGAATTATTCAGTGCATATAATGTACAAAAAGCAATTCGAATTGGAACTTGTGGTGCTGTACACAAAAGCACTAAGGTTCGAGACATTATTATTGCAATGAGTGCTTGTTCTGACTCTGCAATTCTTAACCAACGCTTTGGGTCACTTCACTTTGCACCTACTGCAAGTTATGAGCTTATGGCAAAGGCCATTGAAGCTGCAAAGGCAAAGAATATTGCCCACATGGTTGGTTCTGTTACATCGAGTGATTTATTTTATGATGATAATGAAAACTGGAAACTATGGGCAAGCTACGGTGTTCTAGGTATTGAAATGGAAGCTGCAGAGCTTTACACATTAGCTGCTAAATTTGAGCGACAAGCACTTGCAATTTTAACAGTTTCAGATCACATTGCTACAGGCGAAACAACAACACCTGAAGAACGACAATTAACATTTAAGGGAATGATGGAAATTGCACTAGAAGCTGCAATTTCATAAACTGCTATAAAATGATAAAAGCGACTATTCATTTCGAAAAGTCGCTTTTTTTTTACTTTTTAGAAGCTTTGCCCTCTTTTTCTAGTTGAGCCAATTTTTTTTCAAGCTCCTGCTGCTCTTCATTTTTTTCTTTTATTGAAAGGTCTAAAGATTCATTGTCGCTTTGTAATTTTTCAATACTTTGCATGTTTGCTTCTTTTTTCACCTGCAAGGAATCTTTATCAATTAAGACTGTTTCAATTTCTTGGCGCGTTTTTTCTATTTCTATTTCTCTGGTAATATTTATGAGTTCTTTTCTAATTTTTTGAATATCTACTAATCTCGGACTTGTTTCTTTTGCGAAGTCTACTAGAGTGTCCCCATCAGGGCTTACATACCTAATTGCAAAATCATGGCCAACTTGGGAACAAAACTCATCTTGTTCATCTTTTTTTTGTGCAATTTGTTTATCTATTGCTGAGATACGTCTTTGTACTGACAATGCAGCTCCCGCTTTTTCAAGAGCAGTTTTTACAGCATTTTCATTTAAAACAAGAGTTTCAATTTCCATCTCAATTTTATGCATAGCCTCTATTTGCTGGTGATATTCATTAAGCACAGCAGAAACATCGTCGCCTAAAATATTTTTTTCAAGAAGAGATTCTAATTTCTTGCTTTCTAGAGCGAGCTTTGTTTCATGCACTAGTGTGTGCTCTCTCTTTTTTTCAAGAATACTTACTTGTGTTTTTGAAGCTCCTACAACAGCCCCTTTTAAAAGTCGTGAGAAAAACCCCGTAGATTCACTCGATTCTCGACTTTCTTCTTTTAGCTTTGCCTCTTCAATTTTTCTATCCTCAACACATAGTTGTGTATAGGCTTTGCCAAATACATCAGACATTGAAGGAACATAATTTTCAAACAACAACTCACCTATGTGCACATACATACTTGAAATACTTTTTTCTTGACTACTCTTTGAATCTTTTGCATCAGCGATTTTTTCTTTAATAGCTGTATGTTCTTTATCTAAAGCATTAATTGAATCTTGCAGCTCATAAAATGATTTCACTTCTGTGTTAAACGACGCATAGATATCAATATTTTCTTTCGAAATATTTTTTTCCTTTTGCTTTAAAACCTCATGCCCCAATGCTACATGTTCAGAATATAACAATCTACTTATTTCATTTTTTTTAGAGAGCAGATCTTCAAGATTTGTATTTTTTTTCATAAATTACCTCATATAAGCATGTATCATAGTTATTATAGCACGATTTTTTATTTTTGGGAACTTTTTTTTTGCTTGACAATTTTAACATTCATGCCTTATCATATATAAGAGCATTTTGCTATTTTATTTAGTTTAGGAGAGAGTATGGGATTCACAACAAATCAAATTAGAAACATCGCTATTGCTGGACACGGACAAACAGGAAAAACAACATTGTTGGAATACCTATTGCTCTCAGCTGGAGTTATCCAAAAGTGTGAGACAGTTGAATCTGGGAAAACAGTAAGTGATTACTCTACTGAAGAAATTGAAAGAAAGATTTCGATTCATTCATCGCTGTCACATCTTACATGGAAAGATATTAATGTTAACATTTGGGACACACCAGGGTCTTCAGATTTTATTGGCGAAGTTATCGCAGCCTTTCGTTCAACAGAAAGTGTGCTAATGCTTGTAGACGGCCGTTCTGGGGCTCAAATTGAAACTATAAAACTATGGCGTGATTTAGACAGAAGGAACAAACCACGTATTGTGTATGTTAACCACCTAGAAGATGAAAGAACAGACTTTGCCGCTGTTGTAAAAGACATTCATGATAAATTTTCAGTTGAAGTATGTCCTGTAACTATTCCTATGGGAAGTGGAGCTGACTTTAAAGGTATTATAGATGTTATAAAAGGAAAAGCCTTTTTTATTCCAGCTGAAGGGCAAGAAGAAAAAGAAGCTGATATACCTTCAGAATATATGGAGAATTACGAAAATGCCCGTGGCGTACTAGCAGGGGCTGCAGCAGAAGGCGATGATGATCTTCTTATTAAATTTATTGACGAGGGTGAATTAACTGGCGAGGAAATTGAAAGAGGGCTTGTAATAGCACTTGAAAACAATCGTGTAGTTCCAGCCTTTGCAGGTTGCACAATAAAACGCTGCGGACTTGTTTCTGTTCTCGACTTTATTGTTGAAACTGTTCCAGATCCTGCCCATGCTTTAGAAACAACAACCACAAAAGATGGTGAAACTGCAGCTGCAAAAATTAGTCCTGACGGAGACATGAGTGCGATAATAATAAAAACTGCAAATGATCAATTCTCTGGAAAACTATCATATGTAAAAGTTATTACAGGCACGCTAAAGGCAGACCAAGAAGTACACAATATAACAGAAGAAAGAAAAGAAAAACTTGGAAAATTATATCGCTGTGTAGGAAAAAAACTTGAAGAAGTAAAAGAACTTGCAGCAGGAGACATAGGAATCTTAGCAAAACTAAGTGTTGCAAAAACTAGTGATACACTATCAACAAATGCTTCAACGCTTCCTTTTGTTCGTTTACGACATCCAAACCCTGTTTACTCTATGGCAGTTTCTGCTCAAAACAAAAAAGATGAAGATAAGATGGGCGAATTACTTGCAAAGGTAACAGAAGAAGACCGAACACTCCAATTCAAATACAATACAGAGACAAAACAAAGTGTTATCTCTGGGATGGGTGAACTTCATATTGGAATTATCCTCAACAAAATTATGGCTCAAGCTAAAATTGCTATTGATACTGCAGTACCGCGTGTTGCATATCGTGAAACAGTGCAAAGAAAAGCACAAGCTGAATATACTCATAAAAAACAATCTGGTGGACATGGACAATATGGGCGCGTTGTTCTTGCTATAGATAAGCTGGAAAGAGGAGAAGGATACAAGTTTACGAACGCTGTTTTTGGTGGAGCGATTTCTAAAAACTATATTCCCGGGGTTGAAAAAGGTATAAAAGAAGCAATGGAACATGGGGTTCTTGCAGGTTATCCTGTAGTGGATGTAGCAACAACTGTTTTAGATGGGAAAGAGCATCCAGTAGACTCTTCTGAAATGGCTTTTAAACTTGCTTCACGCAACGCATTCAAAGATGCTATGGCAGCAGCAGGGCCTATTCTTCTTGAACCAATTATGGACGTAACTGTTTGGGTAGAGTCAAAATACCTCGGAGACATTATGTCTGATATGTCAAGTAAAAGAGGGCGCATTTTAGGCCAAAATCCATTGGGTGGTGGCATAGAAGAAATTAGAGCCCAAGCCCCGCAAGCAGAATTATTAAAGTATGCAATTGACCTTCGCTCAATGACAAGTGGCACCGGAAGTTTTGAAACCTCTTTTGATCACTACGATCCAATTAGTGGAAAAATTGCAGATGATGTTATTGCAAGTGCAAAAGAGTTTATTACGATAGCACATTCAGATGAATAGGAAAAAAAACTAAAGGAAGAACTCCGGGCAGAATTACGTATCAGTAATTCTGCCCATTTTTTTTATTCAGTACCATTGCGTAACGCATCTAAATACTCTTTGTATACATATGTTCTGTTTCGTTTATCGGTACTTGACGGATGTAAAATATCTAAACCAACC
>CAYJLQ010000148.1:0-4120 GCA_964370725.1 uncultured Treponemataceae bacterium | reverse complement strand
AACAGTCGTACTCGCAATTATTGCGATACAAATCAGTAGTTTTATTCCATATCATTTAATAAGTGCAAGTGTATTTGCTCTATTAATTGGTATGGCTTTAAACCCTCTTATGCACTCAAAGGTCTTTTTTAAGCCTGGTATACAATTTGTATCAAAAAAGATTTTACGAGCTGCAATCATTTTAATGGGATTAACCTTGAGTTTTTCTCAAGTTTTAGTAGTCGGAAGCTTTTCTCTCTTTGTAATGATTTTTACACTATTCGTTGCATTTGGTGGTGGATACCTCTTTGGAAAATTATTTAACATGAATTGGAAGTTATCTAGTCTTATAAGTGCAGGGACTGGTATTTGTGGTGGTTCTGCAATTGCAGCTATTGCACCAGTAATTCATGCTAAGGATAAGGATGTTGCTTATGCAATTTCTGCAACCTTTATATTTGATGTATTAATGGTTATTCTTTTTCCCATCATGGGGCGATACTTTGGGATGAGTGACATGGGATTTGGACTTTGGGCAGGAACAGCTGTAAACGATACATCCTCAGTAGTAGCTGCAGGGTATGCATTCTCAGACGCAGCAGGGGCTTATTCTGTTATTGTAAAGCTTACTAGAACACTTTCAATTATTCCAATAGTAATTATTTTTTCAATCATTAATCAACGATTAGAAGCTAAAGAAGCTATTATTAATGGCCAAGTTTCTGAACATAAAAGCAATCTTCATCTTGGTCGCATTTTCCCCTACTTTATATTATTTTTCCTAGTGATGGTAGGTTTAAAAAGTTTAGACGTGATTCCTGCAATTATAACTGCAATAAATCCGAGCTTAGATAAAGTAATGGTTTCAGACAAACTTTCATTTTATGCTTCAGAGATTTCAAAGTTTTGTATGGTAATGGCACTCGGTGCAATTGGATTAAAAACTCACTTTAAGGAAGTTGCAACATCAGGATTTAAGCCAATGTTGCACGGATTTATAATTTCAGCCCTTGTTGTAATTGTTGCTTTCTTAGTGCAAAGCATGATAGGACAATTATAATAAAAAGAGCGAACAAAAATGTTCGCTCTTTTTTATTACTTACTTAATATATGTAAGTTTGAGTTTTCAAATACCATGTATGCAGTATCACCCTCAGTAAATATTTTCTTTTCTTTTGGATTATACTCAGTTATGGTAAAAATCTTATCTTCTACTTTTACTTGATAATACTGGTATGCTCCCATAAAAGTGGAAACTTCTACAGTGCATTCAAGCACTCCTTTATCTGCTAGTGAAATAGACTCTGGACGTAGAACAATGTGACAATCATCACCTTTCTTAAAATCGGTGCTAGTATTAACACTTAGTTTTTTTCCATAAAGATCTACTGTAGCAATATTATTCGAAATATCTTCAATGCTTCCATCTAAAAAGTTTGCTTCACCAATAAAGTCTGCAACAAATTCATCCTTTGGTTCAAAGTATATTTCTCTTGGCGTTCCCATTTGCGCAATAACACCTTTATTCATTACTACAATTTGGTCTGCAATACTCATAGCTTCAGCTTGGTCATGCGTTACATAAACCGCTGTAATACCAACTTTCTTTTGAATCTTTCTAATTTCAGTACGCATTGCTACACGTAGTTTTGCATCTAAATTTGAAAGTGGCTCATCGAACAGTAATACCCCTGGCTCTAACACTAGAGCTCTTGCTAGTGCTACACGTTGCTGTTGACCTCCAGAGAGCTGGTTTGTCATTCTTTCTTCTAGTCCAGAAAGCTCTACCAAATCGAGCATTTTAAGAACTCTTTCTTTTATTTCAGCTTTAGGAACTTTTCTAATTTTTAAACCATACGCAACATTATCAAAAACATTGTAATGAGGAAGAAGAGCATAGCTTTGGAATACCATGGCTGTATCTCTCATATTTGGAGGAAGATGATTTATTGCTTCATCGCCAAGAAAAATATCTCCATTATTCGGTGTTTCAAAACCTGCAATCATTCTAAGTGTTGTAGTTTTACCACAACCTGAAGGTCCTAATAAAGTTACAAAGCTTCCTGCAGCTATTTCCAATGATACATTATCTACCGCAAAAAATTCTTTTTTTGTCTTTGGGTCTAGGTATATTTTTGAAACGTTTTTCAGTGAAACGCCTTTTGATTGTTTACTCATATTAATTTTCCTCACTTATATATTTTTTTGATCCATATTTGTCAATAACTTTTTGCATTAGAGTTATAGCAGTATAGGTGATAATAATAAGTATTGTTGCATATGCACAAGCAACACCATACCCACCCTTTTCTGCATGCTCATTTATCCTTACAGTGATTAGTAGATACTCTGGAGTTACTAAGAGTATAACAGCAGATATGGCAGTTATTGAGCGAACAAAGGTTGTAACTAGCCCTGAAAAGAAAGAGTCCTTTATAAGTGGTAAGGTTACTGTTGTAAACACTCTTCCACTGGAAGCTCCCATATCGTAAGCCGATTCTTCAATTGATTTGTCTATCTGCCTCAAAGCAGCAATTCCGCTTCGGGTACCAACTGGAAGCGAGCGAACTATGAAGACAATAATCAATATAGCCCCTGTTCCGTATATACCTTGTAAAAGCCCTGTATGAAAAAGCCCAGTAGAATAACCACGAATAAACCCAACACCTAATACAGTACCGGGAACGGCCATTGCAAGCATTGCAACGAATTCCATAAGACCTTTAAACTTAAATGTCCGTTTTACTACAAGGTAGGCAATAATCATTGAAAATAAAGCCGTAATAGGTGAAGCTATGAGAGATAGAGCCATAGAATCGGTAAATACTCTATATCCGTTATTCTTAAACACATACTCATACCATTTTAATGATAATGAATAATCTCTACCCCAAAGCTTAAATAATGATCCCAGAGGTACAACAGCGTACATCATGACAACAAAACATGCTATAAGGGTACATGCAATTAGGAGTGGAGTTTTAACACTTTTGTCAGTCATTAACTCACGCTCACGGGAAGCTTTCCCTGTAAGAGTTGCAACTGATTTTCTTTCGAGCCAATATTTTTCTAGAATAAATAGCCCCATTGAAATAGACAACAAAACAACAGCCATAGCAGTTGCACCAGCTTTATCATATGCACCTGTTAACTGTAAATAAATTGAAGTCGCAAGAGTATCAAAGTTACCACCAATAAGCATAGGATTTGCAAAGTCAGCAACTGATTCAATAAATGTTACTAAAAAGGCATTACCTAAACCTGGTAAAAGCAATGGTAATGTAACAGTTTGAAATACTTTAAATCGACTAGCACCCATATTGCGTGCAGCTTCTTCAAGTGACGGATCAATATTTTTTAAAAGCCCTTTTAACATTAAATAGCATACTGGAAAGAATGTTAGTATTTGAACCATTGCAATACCAGTTAAACCATAAAGAGCTGTAGTATTTAAATCAAAGATTCTACGTGTAATAAAACCTGTTCTACCAAACAAAAAAATTGCAGAAAGGGATAAAACAAATGGCGGCGAAACTACCGGTAGAATTGAAACTGCACTAAATAATTTTTTTATAAATTTACTTCGAATTGAAATGTATGAGTCTAGATATGCAAAAAGGAAACCAATTGCAGTTGCACCAATTCCGGTTATGAGTCCTAAGACAAGTGTATTAGAAATAGCCTGTCTAAACTGAGGCATGTTGAATATACTTATAAACACAGATGTAGTAAATTTTCCATCAACAAATGCACTGTCTACCAATAGTATTGATAGTGGGTAAGCTATAAACAATAGCAAAAACAAAAATATCCCTATTACAGTCGTAACAAGGATTGGGTCTGAAAAGAATTTTCTTCTATCAAGCATTTTAGCTTGTGATAAAGCCATAGAGTGTCCTTAATCTTTTTTAATGAATAAAGAGGGAATAGAATTATCCCCTCTTTATTAAACACAGAAGTGTATAAATAGGTTATTGAGTTTTTACTCTGCCGTCATTAGCAATTGTTTCAAAGAAACGAGCTCTGTATGCAGGGCCATTAGCAGCTGCATCTGCAAAGTCGTAATCAATTGTCTCAATTTTATCAAGACCAGCATCTACAGCTGCTTGAACTGGATTTGCATTGTCAATAACTAAGAATT
>CAYJLQ010000147.1:0-4152 GCA_964370725.1 uncultured Treponemataceae bacterium | reverse complement strand
TGAAAGTGAGTGCTTCAAAATGTTCTCCTAATATTTTTTAAATAGATTATTTATATAACAATCAAAATTTAAAAAAGTTACAGAAATACAAATATTTTGCAATTACTTTGAGACTTGTGTATGTGTATTTTGCACTTGGTATAGTAAGTTTTTAATAATTTAGCGTAGCATATGCTAAATACAACTCAACATACCAAGTTGTTTTCATTTATACCGTTGTATCATCTATTGTAAATTGAGACACAGATTCATTTAATTTTTCTATGCTTTCTTTACCATTATCAACTTCGCTTACAATAGTTTTTGAAGCAGATGCAATAGTACCCATGCCTACTTTTATTTTTTCAATAGATTCCATTAAATGCTTGCTAGATTCTTCATCAACTTCTTTAGTTTTTGTTGTGATTGTTAATATAGATGCTGAGTTTTCTTTTATCTTGTGAGTGATTTCGTCTACGCCAACCATGCTTTCAAAAACTTGTCGTGAGCCAATAGATTGCTCTTGCATTGCATTTTTTACTTCTTCAGTAATTTGTAATACCTGACTTATACCTTCCATTGTAATATTTGCAGCTCCATTGAGCTTGTCGGAAAACAGTACTATTTCTTCAATAAGCTCTTTAATTGCTGAAATTACGCTACTTGCATTTTTAGATTGATTTGAAGTAGTTTCAGCAAGTTTTCGAATTTCATCAGATACAACAGCAAATCCTTTTCCGGCTTCTCCTGCATGGGCCGCTTCAATTGCAGCGTTCATAGCAAGTAGGTTAGTTTGTTCTGCCACATTTGCAATGAGCTCATTAATTTCAACGAGCGAAATAGATCTTTTGTTTACATCTTGAAGTTTTACACTTGATTCTTGAATATAACTGTGTTCCTCTTGTATGTTTTTTACAAGGGTAGAAACAAGGTCGTTCATTGCAACTGTGCTTCTGTCGATGGATGCAATATTTTCACTCATTTCTTTTATAGCACTTGAAGAGTCATCTAAGTAGTTACCTTGTTGTAAAACCTGTCCGTTTAATATGTCAAGAGATGTTTCAATTTTTGTTACTGAATCACTTGAAACTGTCATAAAATTCATAATATCATCAGTAATATTGACTACTGAATGCTCCACATCTTGAACACTTTGTTGTGACTTATGAGTTGACTCAATTAAATTTGTGTTCGTATCGGTAATAGTATTTGTTGATCTATATAAGGATTTTACCAAACCTGTCATGCTTTGTCTTATTTGGTTTAATCCATCCGCAATAACTTGTGCTTCATCAATATTGTGTGCTGGTGAATAGCCTGTAAAATTACCCATAGCGAGTAAGTCACATTCCTTAGCAATTTCTGTGAATGGCTTGCTAATTTTTCTACTTGATAGGGTTATTATAATACAGCCCAAAATTACACAAGCTAAAGATATAAGAACACCACTTAATAGTAGTGCATCTAGTTCATCTTCCAAGTCGTCTAATGGTCCATATAATATATCAATCCATGGTGTACCTTTTATAGGAGTTGATGCCATGTATGTTGAGTCGTAAAAATGAGAAGAGGCCTCATTAAATGTAATATCATCTCTAAAAGCCTGAATTGCGCTAAATTGATTTTTGACTTCAAGAGAATCTATGTGAAGACCTATCATATCAGGGTTAAGACTAATAATTACGATACCATCATTATTTATAATAAAATTTCTTGAGTTTTCAGAGACAACCATATGCCCTGCAGTATCTGAAAGGCTTGAAAGGTTTACATCTAAGGCTACAACACCTGCTAGGTTATTACTATGATCATATACTGCTTTTGAAATAGTCATGGCTTGTCTTCCAGTTTGATCATCAGTATATGGCACAGAGAAGGTTAGTTCACCCTTGTTTTCTACAGCACCAATATACCAAGGCCTTACGTATGCACTCCACCCTTCAGGTGGAATCCATCCATTTGCTACAACAAAATAAGGTCTCTCTCCAGGTTCTGGTGGTTTTTTAGCGAAATATATGTCAATTTCTTCGTTTTCTGCATACATGTGCTCTAGTATTCGTTCAAAATCTGAATCATTGATTGAAATTTCTACAACTTCAGAAACAAACTCAACAGCTCCGATAGTCTCAGATAAAATATTTACAATTTCTTTATGAATTAGGTCTGCTGTCGTATTAACAGAGTTTTCAATTGAATGCTGCAGTGTACGGTCTGCATTAAAAAGAAAAACATTTGTTATAATTGCAACTACAAGTAGTAATACAATTAATGTTGTTCTCATAATAATAAATGATAGGGATTTTTTCACAATGGGCTCCTCAAGATTTTAGCTACATTTTACTAAAATTATAAAGCGAGAAGTTGCCGTTGTCAAGGTTTATTTTAAGTTTATGGAGGTAAATTACGATTATCGATATAAGAAGTAGCATTTGGAATGCTACTTCTTATATCGATTAAACTGCTTCTTCTGTTACGATTTCTTCAATTGTAAAATGTGACACAGCTTCATTTAGAGCATCTACGCTTGCTTTTCCGCTTTCAACGCCCTTTACAATAGAATGTGAAGAATCGCTAATGCTTTCAATATCTGCTTTTATTCCATCTATAAGTGTAAGAATGTTGTCCGAAGCAGTTCTGTTTGAAGATATAGCTTGTTGTGTTACCAATAAAATATCCGCAGAGTTTGCTTTTATTATATGTGTAATTTCGTCAACTCCCACCATGCTTTCAAATACTTGTCTTGAACCGATAGATTGTTCTTGCATAGCATTTTTAACTTCTTCGGTTATTTGTGAAACTTGTTTTATTACGCTCATTGTTATATTTGCAGCATTTGTTAGTTGGTCAGAAAATTCAACTATATCGTTTATATGGGTTGTAATTGAACCTATTACTTCGCTTGCGTTTTTTGATTGTACTGCAGTTGTTTCCGCTAGCTTTCTAATTTCATCAGATACAACAGCAAATCCTTTCCCTGCTTCCCCTGCATGTGCTGCTTCAATAGCAGCATTCATTGCTAGAAGATTTGTTTGTGATGCAATACTAGATATTAACTGGTTAATTTCTCCCAAGTCATTAGAGCCTCTGCTAACAACCTGCAGTTTTGTCGTAGAATCTGAAATATAGGTATGCTCTTGTTCTACATTTATTACAAGTTGATTTACTAGCTCGCTCATAGCAAGAGTACTTCTATCAATTGATGAAATACTTTCAGACATTTCTTTAATGGCACTTGATGAATCATCTAAGTATGAACTTTGTCTTGCTATCTGTGTTGACAATTGATCAATGGACTTCTCTATTTCTTCTACTGCATCACTTATGTCATGCATTATACCAGTTATATCGCCTGCAATTGAACCTACCGATTCGCTTACTTTATCTACCTTTTCAAGAGAACTTTGGGTCGATTCCATTAAATCATTATTCACATTTGTAATTGTGCTGGTTGATTTATAGAGTGATTTTACGAGTGCTGTCATTTTTGAGCGAACTTGATTTAGCCCTTCTGCAATTACTTGTGCTTCATGAGTATTACAGTCACACGATGTACCGGTAAAATCGCCCGTAGAAAGAACGTGACATTCTGAAGAAATTGTTGCGAATGGTTTACTAATTCTTTTACTAATAAAGCGGGTGTAAATACAGCCCATAATAATGATGCCTAGTGCAACAGAAACAGATAGGGTAACTAAAAAATATAAGTCGCCATATAAGTCTTTCATAGGGCCTGCAAAAACAAGAGTCCAAGGAGTGTGCTCCACAGGAGTTACACAAACATATTGATCATTATAAAATGTAAGAGTGCGTGTTTTTATAAGAAATGCATCAAGATGGCTTAGCATTTTTTCATCTTTATCTATATATTCTCCAATAAGATCTCTGTTAAAATTAGTTATAAAATTTCCATTTTCATTTAAAACAGCACTAAATGAATTTTCAGACACTTTTCTGCTTTCTGTAATATCAATAAGACTATCTAAATATACATCAATGGCGACAACTCCTTCGGGATTAGAGCTCGAATTAAATACAAGCTCAGAAATTGTAATAACATTCTCGCCTGTTTTATCATCTATGTGTGGATCTAAAAAGGCTAGTTCTCCATTTGCTTTGACCGCTTCTAAAAACCACTGTTCTTTTGTATGATCCCAGTTATAATTAGGTTGCTCT
>CAYJLQ010000146.1:0-4154 GCA_964370725.1 uncultured Treponemataceae bacterium | reverse complement strand
GTTATCCTTTTGTGTTTTTATAAAAACAAATACTTTAGCATTGTCTTTAATCTCACAGTGAGCGCATTCAAAAGCTAATCTTCAACGAAGACTATTGTTTTTGAAGCTCTCCTTATATATATCGGAACTGGTATAGAAAATCTTAACCTTTTTTTTTTATTTTTTTTAGTTTTTTTTTTACTTTTGTGTTACACTCCATTATTAGCAGGAGAATTAATATGCTTCGATGTCCATTTTGTGAAAATACTTTTTTAATAGAAGAAAATCAAAAAAATAAACAGTATTATCAATGTTCTGTATCAGATACTAGTGGGTGCGGTGGTTTTTTTGTTCATCCTGATTTTTTTAATACCGTGCAAGAACAAAAAGATCGTTATTTGCTTCATACCAATGAACTTGTTTCTGAAATTAAATCGAATGGATATAGAAGATATTTAGAAAAATATTTGTCAACTGTATTAGGCTATGAAAGTAAAACTGAGCGAGGTGGCAACATACAAGCTCTTTTTGATTATGGCTCAGGCCCTTATCCTGCATTTGTTATGCTTTTGCGAGAATATAATGAAAAAAAAGTTTTTAAAAATGATGTTCAAATAAAACATTGGGATCCTTTTTTTTACCCCAATGGTGACTTCTTTGAAAATGGAGCCGACATTGTTTTTTGCCTTGAAGTTATAGAACATTTTGAAAACCCATTGGAAGGTTTTGAAGGCTTGGCAAAGTCATGCGCTCAAGGTGGACTTATAGCTATACAAACTCAGCTTGCGCCAAATACTTTTGATGATTTTAAAAAGTGGTGGTATAAGGATGACTTTACCCATGTGAGTTTTTATACACATGCTTCTATAGAGGCATGCTCGAAAAGGGTAGGTCTAGTATTGGAAGCTGAAAAAGACGGCGTGGTATTTTTGCGAAAACATTGAATTTATTTTTTTGTAAAAAAAATGATTTTTTACGTATTAATGTATTGACACATTTTTTGTTTTTTGATATATTTATCGAACTGGGGGTGTAGCGAAGCTGGTTATCGCGTCGGCCTGTCAAGCCGAAGATCGCGGGTTCGAGCCCCGTCACTCCCGTAAAGTTCATCATTTTAGATGAACTTTTTTTTTGCACCTATGCAGGGTTCGAATCGGTGCTACGTTAAAATTGTTTGTGAAGTGTTTAGCTTTTCGAATGTATTTTTATAAACCCTGTTTATATATGTAGGTTTTTGTCTTTAGGGGCAAAAACCTTTTTTTATTTTGCTTGCCACTGCCACTAAGTTTGGTCATTAGGTATCCGCAGATTTCTTTGTAATTACGAATTACGAATTAGGAATTAGGAATTATTTAAGAATCTGTGGTTTTAAACAAAAAAAAGACTGTCTTTCGACAGTCCCTTTTGACTAAAAAAATCGCGACATGGACGTCGCTAAACTAGTGAGTATCCGATGTTTCAGCAAAGCTGAAACTCGATAGTAAAATGAGGCAAGGAAGCCTCATTTTACGTATTACTCAATAATAGCAATAATATCATCAGCTTTAAGAATTAAATGGTCTTCTCCATTAATTTTTACTTGAGTACCAGCATATTTATCATACATAACTCTCATTTTTTCTTTTACTTTAATTTTTTCAGAATCGTCTCCAACTGCAACAACAACTGCAATTTGTGTTTTTTCTTGAGCTGTATCAGGAATTATAATTCCACTAGCTGTTTTAGATTCTGTTTTTTCAACTTGTACAAGCACTCTGTCTGCTAAAGGTGTAACTTTCATTTGTAATCCTCCAAAGGAATTTCTATCAATAATTTTATTTAGTAAATATACGAAAAAAAACGGTCGTTGTCAATAAAGCATTCAATTTTTCTATATCTTTTGTGCTTTATTGCGTATTGTTACCCTTGTAAAAAATTTTAAAAAAATATACAATATTTTGGATATGTAAATAGTATACATATTAAAAAAGCTTAGGAGAAAATATGAAAGCAAATATAAAATGTGCGCTAATAGCACTTCTTGCGATAATCTTATGTGCATCTTGCGCAAGTAATTCAACAGAAGTTGAAGTAGATCCAAATTTTATTGGCGACTATGGACCAATTCAACTTGAAAACATTCTATGTATAAGAGAGTCGTTTGGAAAATTAGTTCCAACTGAAATAGAAGTGTATTTTATTCCTCGCACAAATGTTGTTGAAATGTATTTACGTGATGGTATGACTGCCTATGTTTTACTCTTTGAAGGCGATGAAAGAAAAGAAGTAGAAGAAGGTATTACACTTTATGCAAAAGCGTATGCAGCGCATGTTGATGGCGATGAAACAGCACTTGTAGATCGTGAACCTAATAGGAAAAATAATTTTAATGAGGGAACTATGTCTGTTTCTTGGGGGGTAGCAAGTACTGCCAAGAATAATGGTACAACATTCCAAACAAACTATAAATATTTAGAGAAAAATAGACCTTACTTTGAACTTATGGTAGAAAAAACAAAGGATAAGGATTCAGATGCTTATTCTCCAGTTTTAAGACTGTATTTTTCACCAACACACTTAGAAAATATTATAGAACTTCTTGATCAAGGCAGCCTTGAAGCAATGGTTGCTGAACTTGAAAACGAAGCTTTTGCATTCTAATGTAACAAAAGAGTATGTATACTAATACATGCTCTTTTTTTTTGATATATAAATGTGCTTAAAGATAGAGTTATAAAAAAAAGAAAACTGCTTGAAAAAAAATGAATAAAATGTTATAGTCATTTCGAAAATAAAACATCTTTATTTTTATTGAGAGTAGGAGCGAATATGAAATTTATTTTTTTAGGCCCTCCGGGTGCCGGAAAGGGGACACTTGCCTCTGTAGTATCTATGAAATATGGAATTCCACATATTTCAACAGGCGTAATTTTTAGAGAAGCAATTAAAGCAAAAAGTCCTTTGGGGTTAAAAGTAAAAGCGATAATTGATTCGGGAGCACTTGTTAGTGATGAGCTAACTATAGAGCTTGTAAAAGACAGATTGTCACAAAATGACGTATCTAAAGGGTTTATTTTAGATGGATTCCCTCGCACTATAGCTCAAGCAGAAGGGCTTTGCTCTATTTCTGAAATTGATGCTGTAGTAAACTTTACTATAAAAGATGAAGATGTTGTAAAGAGGCTTTCAGGCCGACGTGTATGTAAAAATTGTGGGCAAAATTACCATGTAGATTTTATTAAGCCTAAGGCTGATGGAATTTGTGATGTGTGTTCAGGCGAGCTTTTTATTCGTGATGATGATAAACCAGAAGCGATAAAAAACCGTCTTGATGTATATAGTTCTCAAACGGCTCCTTTGATTGACTTTTATGAAAAAAAGGGTCTTTTAAAGAACATAGATGCTACACCTGCAACCGAAGTTATTCTTAAAGAATTTATGGAAGTCTTTCCGCTGTAAGTATTAAGGTTTATATGCTTTAATATCTATTTAAAGGCATTGAAAAATGCTTTAATTTTACTCACATAGTCTCATCCCCTTGACTAATCGCTTGTGGTTTGGTATTATGTGTATACTTTTATTTGGGGGTTTTCTTTTGGCAGGAAAAAATTCATCAGCAGAAAAAAGACACAGACAGAGTGAAGAAAGACGATTTCGTAACAAAGCTGTAAAAAGTTCTGCTCGTACACATGCAAAGAAATTTGTTCAAGCAGTGCATGCTAAAGATCAAGCACTAGCTTCAGAAACATTAAAAATTTTATGTAAAGAACTTGATACCGCGAAGAGCAAAGGCATTTTAAGTCCTAACTCTGTTTCTCGCAAAAAATCAAGAATGATGAAATTATACAATGTTTCGTTCAATGTAGCAAAATAATTTAAACCTATTTTGTTACACCGAAATAAGGAGTAGTTGATGAGTTCAAAAAAGGTAACTAAGAATGATTTGATTGATTCTGTTTACGTGTCAACACGGCTTGAAAGAAAGGTTGTACAATCAGTTTTAGAATCCTTACTTGAAAACATCAAAGACTCCTTAAAGCAAGGTTCGACCATAGAGTTACGAGGATTTGGGACATTAGAACCACGTCTTCGTAAGGGTCGCTCGCGTGCCCGTAATCCTAAAACAGGTGAACTGCTTTCAGTTGCACCTCATTATGTTGTTGCTTTCCGTTCAGGGCAGGAATTAAAAAATGCTC
>CAYJLQ010000145.1:0-4166 GCA_964370725.1 uncultured Treponemataceae bacterium | reverse complement strand
GGTACAATACCCTATGAAGTAGTATGCCTGATTAGTTCTAGAGTTGAAAGAATATATATTTCCTAATTTTTCAACTCTTATATTAGCCCAAAAATGTAAATACAACCATTAAAACAATACCTAATAAGACAATACAAATTGCATAAATCCAAACTGGTAATGGATCATCACTACCACGTTTTTTAGGTATTGAACTTAAACTGTACGGTGTAGCACCTCGAGCAGTGTTCTTTTTATTAACAGTATTTTGTTGTTTTCTATATGCTTTTCTTCTTTGATTTGGAGAAACACTAGTATCAAAAGGGGATCCATCCATTGCATAGCCACAAGCAGGGCAGCCATTTTCAAAAAGAAAATGCTCTCCTGTTAACTCACAAGCAGGGCATCGAACTGAGGAAAAGAATCTGCCACAAGTAGGGCAAAATTTAGCATCCCCGACTACTTCAGTATCACATGATTCGCAAAAAAATCGGGCTTTTTTGTTCTGTTTCATATTCATAACTATAACATACTATAAAAAAATATTCTAGTAAAATTGTACAAGAAATAGCAGAAATGTTTGCCAATTTTTAGAAATTTTTACACAAATATATGTTAAAATTTCATGTTTTCAATATATTTTTAAGAAAAAAACGAATTCTGTGTAACTAAATGGTGTAGGAGTTGTTTAATTTATAGTAGGTAAGCATTGTACAGATAACATCCTCATAAACAAACTGTACATGTTTAATTTTCTTACCTCCTCTTCCTTTTCCCCTTTTTTGCTTTGCATTAAAGGGGATTTCTTTGTAATAGATTGCTTGAATATTGTGGTATTTTACTATACACTTGCTTAATAACTTGTAATTATTACATATTACACATATAGGATTTTTTTTTGATAGAAATAAAAAATATTACAAAGTTTTATGGAACACATTGTGCTATTAACGATATCAGTTTTTCAGTACCTTCCAATTCGATTACAGGGCTAGTTGGATTAAATGGAGCAGGGAAATCAACTCTTATAAAAACTATTGCAGGTGTTCATTATGCAGATTCAGGTATAATATTAGTTAATGGTTTAAATATTCAACTTGAATCACTGCAGCTTAAAGAACAAATTGGATATGTTCCTGAAAAAGAAACATATCCTGCAGATTTTACTGTATTTGAATGCTTATATTATAGAGCTAAAATATTTTTTTCACAGTTTAGTAAAAATCAGCAGTATGAGAAGATATATACAATCGCAGAATTATGTACAATTCAAGATGTTTTACATAAAAGAACACGAGAATTGTCAAAGGGATACAAGCAGCGGCTTTCACTTGCAATTGCTCTTTTGCATAATCCTTCAGTGCTTTTACTCGATGAGCCTACATCTGGTTTAGATCCAAAGCAAGTTGTTGCAATGCGAAATCTTATTAGTACTTTAAGCAAAGAAAAAACCATACTCATTTCAACACACTTAATGCAAGAAATTGAAGCGCTTTGTTCAAATATTTCAATTATTCATAAGGGTAAACACATGTTTATTGGTTCAGATATTGAACTTTGTCAAAAGACTAAAACCAAAAACGTAGAGGATGCCTTTTTACAAATTTGTGAAACAGAAGATGGGAAGGGTAGCGTATGAAAAAGTTTTCCGCCTTGTTACAACGAGATTTATTTTCTTTTTTATTACGACCAGCTACTTATATCTCATGTTTTATTTTTTTTATTGCAAGCACCATATTTTATTTATACAGCACTAATTTTTTTGATGTAAGTATTGGTAGTAGCGATTTTAGATTTTACTTTGAATTTATTCCAATCATATTTATATTTGTAATTCCAGCTTTAACAATGAACTTATGGTCAAATGATGAGCTAGAAATATTAATGCCTTTTAAGAATAGTAGCTTAATAATATCAAAGTGGCTTTCAAGTGTATGTGTTGTAATAGTAAGCATTCTTATCAGCCTTGCATTAGTTTTTGTTGTAACACAGTTTGGCACTATTGAAAAAGAAATTATTCTAAGTGCTCTTATTGGCCTATTATTTTTTATTTCAGCAGTGTGCGCTTTTTCGCAATTATGTAGTGTAGCTTTTCAAAGTAGCGCAGCCTCTTATTTTATCTCAGCTTTCTTTCTTGCTTTATTTACATGCAATGGATATATAGCTCAAAGTGGTATAATTAGTTCAAATTTCTTAGTAAGAACATTGCAGTTCTTTTCATTTTCATGGAATTTTGATGCCTTTACAAAGGGTATCATTGATACAAGAAACATAGGCTTTTTTGTATCAATAACAGCTTTATGTATATATAGCTCTTGTTTTATTATAGAAAATAGAAAATATGGGAGATCATCAAAACTTCACTCAAAGAAAATGGGAGCACACATTTTTGTCTTGGTAGTACTTTTATCGAGCCTTTTTATTTGGAACACACAAATATTTTATAAAAGATTTGATATTACTGAAAATAACCGTTTTTCTCTAACACAGTATACACAGGAATTACTTACGACTCTTAACGCAAACGTAACTATCACCTACTATGTCTCTGATGAATTAAAGAATATATATCCTCATATTAGAGATGTTGAAGACTTTATCTTAGGCTACGCAAATGAATCACATAATGTACGTGTAAAAATTATAAACCCTTCAGAGAATAATATTAAACAGCGCCTTAATGATCTTGGAATAATAGAGCAGGCTATTCCTATTACAAATCAGAATACTACTACGATTGTATCTGTTTTTTCAAGCATTGTTTTAGAATACAATAATTATACAGAGTTTATTCCATTTGTTTTTGATACAACGAATCTTGAGTTTGATATAGCAGGTAGAATTCAATCGCTTACAAATACGCTTAATCGCACTGCATTTATTTTAGTTGGCAACGGATTATCATTAACGAATGACTATCCTTTAATAAATCCAATTTTAGAAAACGCAGGCTTTCTAACAAAAGAGCTACGCGATGATGAAATATTAAATGTAACATTATTAGATACTAATACGCCTCTAATACTTTTGGGTTCTTCCCAATTGCAATCGGAACATATTTTAGCAATTAAAGCATTTATACAGAACGGAGGGAAAGTATTTTTTTCCGTTTCACCTGTCGATATAGAAATTGATACTTGGGAAAGTAGTATTGGACCTTTATCAAATTATTCAATTTTTAATCTTTTACAAGAATATGGAATTGATATAGAAACCGCACTCTTACACGACACAAATAGTTTGAACACAAGGTTACTATCTGCATCGGGAGAAACTCACGAAATTGCATACCCAATGTTTTTAGATGTTAAAATAAATCAATCAAACAAGAATAATTTATTAGGCTCATCTTTTAGCGGATTATCATTATTATGGGCAAGCCCAATAATTCATTCACAGAACAAAGATAGTGATATAGCATTTACGTCAAATAGTTCATGGTTTCAGCTAAGAAACGATGTACTAGAAGAGCATGGCCAAGCACCATTTATTACTAATCCCTTTTTTGATGAAAACACACAAGCAAGAGGCGAAACACAAACAGCATACACTATTGCAACTTCGTATGATTCAAACTTTGTTCTTGTTTCTGATCAGTACTTTTTATCTAGGGCACTGTCGTATATCCCTCAATCGGATGTAGTAAGGAATTTTGACTTTTTAATAAATGCTTTGTTGTGGCTAAATGATGATACGGAACTTGTTAAAATGAAGTCAAAATCGCAAGTAGACTATTCTCTAAATAAAATTTCTGATACTGAAGAAGCATTAAAAAAACAAATGTTATATTTATCGCTTCTTACATTATGGTATGTATTTACATGTAGTTTTCCTTACTGTTTATTACTATTTATGAGAAAAAAAAGGCTTAAGAAATGATTTATAATAAACGTATTCTGATAGGGTTGTATTGTATATGTCTTATTCTCACAATAACGGCTATTTTAGGCACTTTTAGGGCAAATAGTGGTAAAAATGTTACGAGTGTCGAAACAGTCCTCTTAAATCCAAAATATGCTTCACTTGTTGATACTATTGAAATTACTATACATAATTCTAATCAATTGCTTACCATTTCTAAAAATTTTCAAAACTACATTGGTAAAATTGGGGATCTACTTTTCCTGTAAATGCGACAAAGGTAGCGGCATTAATTAGATTGGTTTCGACAAACACGTATGCCGAAG
>CAYJLQ010000144.1:3222-4202 GCA_964370725.1 uncultured Treponemataceae bacterium | reverse complement strand
GCACCAGTAAATGTAACAAGAGCTTCCATGTTGAGAATACCAAGAAGTGCAACAAGTATTCCAAATACTAGCGAGCCATAAAAGGCAAAACTTGAAATGTTTGATGCCCGCTCGTAGTTTCTAGCACCCAAATGTCTAGAAATATTTGCACTTGATCCTATTCCAAAAAGGTTTCCAATAGCCATAAGTATAAAAAATACTGGCATAGCAAGAGACACCGCGGCAACCTGATTAGGGTCTCCTGTTTGTCCAATAAAGAATGTGTCTACCAAATTGTAAAACACAAGTACGATCATACCAATTATTGTTGGTAAGGCTAGTGACCATACTGCTCTTGGTATAGTGTAGCGTTCAAAAATATCAATTTTATTTTGTTTCATCATATTCTCCATTTACATCTAATGATGCTAGTATGTTTTGTAATTTTCCAAAGGAATGCATAAGGTCTTTCAATTCTTCTTTTGTAAACTCTTTTTGAAGAGATTCTTCAAAGCCATCAATTACCTTACCAGTTTTATCAATAATATCTAAAGCTTTTTGCGTTAATACAATTTTCTTTAACCGTGCATCAGTTTGCACTGTTTTTCGTTCAATAATACCATGTTCTTCCATGTGATTTAGTCCCAAACTTACTGTTGGACGTTTTAATCCAAACTCTTTTTCAAGATCTTTTTGAAAAATGTCCCTATTGGAATGGTTAATGAAAAAAATTACATCCATCTGAAAAGCAGTAATTTCTGCTCCAGCTATTTGTCGAATTCTTAAACCCATAGTTCTTTTCATTAATAACGATGTCTTTTTTAACTCGCGACCTATATAAAAATGTTCCACAATATTTCCTTTAGTTTTATATATATTGTTTTATATAAAACTGTTTTATATAAAACAATATATATACATTTTAAACCTTTGTCAAGTGTAATTGATATAACTGTATTTATATTAAAATTTATAAACAAGTAAAAATTCATCTTGACAGC